>JBFFZT010000025.1:0-10173 GCA_041568535.1 Burkholderiales bacterium
GAGACCCTCGCCACCGCGCCCAAGGCCGAGCTGCACCTGAAGATGGCCGACGGCGCCTCGATCATCGTGCGCGAGCGCACCAAGCTGACGATCACCGCCTACGTCGCCGATGGCGGCGCGCAGGACCGCAGCCTGCTCGATCTCGCCGAAGGCGCGCTGCGTGCGATCACCGGCTGGATCGGCAAGCACAACCGCAACAACTACGCCGTGCGCACGCCGCTCGTCACCATCGGGGTGCGCGGCACCGACCACGAGCCCACGCACCTGCTCGCGGGCGACCCGCGCGGCAAGCCGGGGAGCTACGACAAGGTGAACGCCGGGTTGGCGGTGATGCAGACGCCGCGGGGCAGCGTGGAGATCCCCCCGAACAAGGCGGCGTTCCTCGCGCTCGACGGCGTGCCGCCGCAGCTCCTGGACGCGATTCCCGATTTCTTCAAGCCCGGAAAGTACGAGCAGGAGTTCACCGCGCGCGCGCGGCAGGTCGAGCGCGCGCTGGACGAGTTGCGCCAGGGCCGGGTCGACGAGCTGATGCGGCTGAAGGACGGCAAGCTCGAGCTGCCCGCGGCGCCGACGCGCGACAGCCTGCGCCGGGGCCTGGAGCGCTTCCTGAAATAGCATGCGCTTTGCGTTCGTCCTGCTCGCGCTCTGTCTCGCGCCGCTCGCGCAGGCGCAGGAACCGCGCATCGCCGGGTCGATCGAGCTCACCGATGGCGACGTGCTGCTCGAAGGCCGCGACGGCAAGGCGCGCCTGCCGGTCAACGGCGAGAACGTGTTCGAGGGCGACACGGTCACCACCTTCCCGAACGGCGAGATCCACCTGCACATGGCCGACGGCGCCTCGCTCATCGTGCGCGAGCGCTCCAAGATCACCATCGCCGAGTACGTTGCCGACGGCGGCGAGAAGGACCGCAGCCTGATCGACCTCGCCAGGGGCGCGCTGCGCTCGATCACCGGCTGGATCGGGCAGTACAACCGCGCCAACTACAGGATCCGCACGCCGCTCGTCACCATCGGCGTGCGCGGCACCGACCACGAGCCCTCGCACCTGCTCGAAGGCGACCCGCGCGGCGAGCCCGGCAGCTACGACAAGGTGAACGAGGGTCGCACGTTCATGCAGGGGCCGCAGGGCACGATCGAGGTGCCGGCGAACCGCGTGGTGTTCCGCGGGCAGGCGCGCGGGGCGCGGGCGCGCCTGCTCGCCACGACGCCCGCGTTCTTCAGGCCGGGCAGATTCGAGCAGCGCTTCGAGGGGCGCGCGCGAGAGGCGCGCAGGACGTTCCAGGAGCGGCGCCAGGCGCGGCGCGACATGCTGCGCGAGCGGCGCGGGCCCGAGCGCGGGCTGAAGGACCGCCCGCAGCGCCAGCGCCTGGAGCAGCGCCGCGACCGGCGCCAGGGAGAACGGCGCGAGCGAGGGCGCTAGGGCGCTACTGCTTTACCAGCGCCAGCAGCTGGTCCATCGTCTGGTCGGCCCAGAACTCCGGGTCCTTGTCGATCTCGGCCTCGCCCTTCGCGACGACGTCCTTGGCCACCTTCCGGCGCTCGCAGTAGCCGCGCCAGAACTGCTTCACTTCCTCGGAAGACATGTTCATGGCCGGAATTCTGTCCTGCTACACTGCGGGCTGGCAACCACGAAAGGAGGTGATCCAGTGAGAGACGACCAAGGCAGCACCGGCAGGCTGGACTCGCGAACCGGATCATTCAGTGGTCTGAGGAGCATCGCCAGCTGACAAGCCGGCCCTGCCTTCGCAAACGCCCCGCCCGGGCAACCGGCCGGGGCGTTTCATTTCAAGCGCTTATTTCCAGGGCTGGCGCACGGGCTTGTTCGGCGCGACGGGCTTGGGCGGCTGCTTGGGCTTTTTCTTCTCGCGATTGCTGCGCTGCGTTCCCTTGGGCATTCGAGTTCTCCTGATGGCAGACGCATTATCCGACAGATGCACGCCGCATGACGCTTGATCGGCACGCATTGGAGCAGATCACCGCCGACACCCTGGCGCATTACGGCGCGCGCGCACGCGATTTCCGCCGCGGCACCCAGGACCACGACGTCAGCCAGAACGTGGCCGAGCTGCTGCGCCACCTCGAGGCAGCGCCGCCGTTTCGCATACTCGATCTGGGCTGCGGGCCCGGCCGGGACCTGAAGACCTTCAAGGCGATGGGGCACGTGCCGGTCGGGCTGGAGGGCCAGCCCGAGTTCGCCGCCATGGCGCGCGCCGCGAGCGGCTGCGAGGTGCTGGAGCAGGACTTCCTGCGGCTCGCGCTGCCGCCGGCGGCGTTCGACGGCATCTTCGCCAACGCGTCGCTGTTTCACGTGCCGACGCAGGAGCTGCCGCGCGTGCTGCGCGAGTTGCGCGCCGCGCTCAAACCGCGCGGCGTGCTGTTCTGCTCGAACCCGCACGGCGGCAACGAGGAGGGCTGGAGCCGCGGGCGCTACGGCGCGTTCTGGGACTGGGAGACCTGGAAGGGATTCGCCGAGGGCGCCGGCTTCACTGCGCTGCACCACTATTACCGCCCCCCGGGGCTGCCGCGCGCGCAGCAGCCATGGCTCGCGAGCAGCTGGCGCGCGTAGCGCTGCTAGCCCGCGTCCAGGCGCAGCACCTGCGAGAGCACGTCCTCCAGCAATTTCTTGCTGTAGGGCTTGATGACGTAGCCGTCGGCGCCCAGAGCGAGCCCGCGCTTCACGTCCATCGGATCGTCCTTGATCGTCAGCATCACCACCGGCAGCAGCGAGATCTCGGGGTGGCTGCGGATCCCGGCGAGGATGTCGAAGCCGTCCCCGTCGGGCAGCAGGATGTCGAGCAGCACCACGTCGGGCGGCTCGTGCTTGGCGAGCACCTCGCGCAGCGCCGCGGCCGAGTCCGCGGTGCGCGCGGCGAAGCCCGCCATGCGCACGCGCAACTGCGCGAGCGCGAGCTGATCGGGGTCGTCCTCGACGATCAGCACGATGGTCTCGGCGGGCGCTTTTTCCGAGGGGCGCCGTTGCGCGAGCCGCTCGGTGGCCAGGTACACGCCCTTGCGCGCGAGCACCCCGTCCACGGTCTGCGATTCCCTGGCGATCTGCGCCTGGTCCTCCGCGATCAGCTTGGGAATCGTGAAATTGCCGGTGAAATCGAGGTCGTGCGCGGCCTTGTCGGGGCGCGACTCGACCAGGCCGAGCTCCTCGAGCTCCGCCAGCCACTCGACGATCAGCTGGTCGGGATAGCGGCGCAGGTAGCCGCGCACCACGTCGATGTGCGTGTCGGTATCGAGCATGCCGAGGATGCGGCGGAACGCGGCGGGCACCGTGGGATCCTCCTTCTCCCACGCGCGCCGCCCCGACGGGGACATGCGATAGATGCGGCTTACCTTAGCCATGCTCTGCTCCGGGGGCGCACGCGCCCGGCAATGCCGGCCACTATAGACGTTCCCGCCCGCCTCATGCGGCGCCGAGCGTGAAAAAGAATGTCGCCCCGGCTCCCGGCGCGGCGTGCGCCCAGATGCGCCCGCCGTGGCGCACGACGATGCGCTGCGCGATGGCGAGGCCGACCCCGGTGCCCTCGAACTCCTCGGTGCCGTGCAGGCGCTGGAACACGCCGAACAGCTTGCCCGCGTGCTGCATGTCGAAGCCGACGCCGTTGTCGCGCACGTAGTACACCGTTTCGCCGTCCTGCTCGAGCGCGCCGATCTCGACGCGCGGCGCCGGCGCGCGCGCGCTGTACTTGAAGGCGTTGCCGACGAGGTTGGCGAGCACCTGGCGCAGGAGCTGCGGGTCGGCTGCGGCGGCCGGCAACGCGCCGATCACCACCTCGGCGGGGCTCGCGCCGCGCTGCTCGGCGACGCACTCGTGCGCCAGCGCCGCCACGTCCACGCGCGCGCGCGCGACCGGGCGGCGCGAGAGCCGCGAGAACGCGAGCAGGGCGTCGATCAGCCGGCCCATGTGCTGCGCGCTGTCGCGCACCGTCTGCAGGCGCTGGCGCGCGAGCTCGGGCAGCGCATCGGCGTCGCGCAGCAGCAGCGCGGCGTAGCCGTCGACGGCGCGCAGCGGCGCGCGCAGGTCGTGCGACACCGAGTACGAGAACGACTCCAGCTGCTCGTTGCTCGCAGCGAGCTCGAGGTTGGCATGCGCGAGCTCGCCCGTGCGCTCGCTCACGCGCGCCTCGAGCGTCGCGTTGAGCTCCTGCAGCCGGCGCATCGCATCGGCGAGCGCCTGCGCGACTTCGTCCACTTCCGGGATGCCGGCCGGCGGCGCCTCGCGCAGCTCGCCGCGTCCCGCAGCGTGCGCCGCCTCGCGCAGCTCGGCGATCGGCCGGGAGATGCGCTGCGCGAGCCAGAGGGCCGCCAGCACGCCCAGCGCGATCGACAGCGCGATGCCGCTCGCGGAGAGCGCGGTGGAGCGCCACAGGGGCGCATCGAGGTCGCTCTTGTCCACGCCCAGCACCACGCCCCAGGCGCCCGCGTGGGCGCGGCTGAAGGCCGAGTACGCCTCCTCGCCTTCGTGCATGCGCGCAACGCCCCAGCCTTCGGTCGCGTTGCCCATCAAGCGGCGCTGCGACTCGGCCAGCGGCCGGCCGACATAGGCCTGGCTGTTGCGCGAGCGCGCGACGATGTTCAGGTTCGCATCGAACACCACGCTGAGCGAGCGCGCCGGAACCTTCTGCCGCGCGAGGATGTGCTGCATGGCGCCCGGGTCGACGAGGGCGGTGAGCACGTAGCGCACCTCCCCGCCGCGCACCACCGGCGCGCGCACCGGGAACAGATAGCGTCCGCCGGGCCCGCGCGCGATGTTGCCGATCACCGGCTGGCGCGTGGCGACGGCGGCGTCGAAGGACGCGCGCTCCACCACCAGGCCTTTTCCCGGCAAGCGCGCGCCGTACGCGACGCGCGTGCTGAGCAGCCACTTTCCCGAGACATCGGTGAGCAGGATGCTGTCCCAGGAGTCGCGAAACTCAACGGCGGTCTTCGCCCGGGCGTGAAAGGTCCTGAAGTCGCCCGCGTCCAGGCTCGGCAGCAGCGCGAGCACCTCCAGCGCGGCGACCGAGCCCTGCAGCTCCAGATCCACCGCGCTCGCCAGGGCGCGCGCCTTCTCCTGCATCGCGAGGCGCGCCAGATCCTGCTGCTGCCGGCCGAGGATCTGCAGGCCGGCGAGGGCGAGAATCGCCACCGGCAGCAGCGCGGCGCACACCAGCCACAGCAGCCGCGTGCGCAGCGCCGCCATGCCCCTCAGGCTTTCACGAACAGCGTCACCAGCGGGTCGGGCCCGCGCTGCGCGCTCCAATGGCCGTGGACGCCGGGATCGAAGGCGACGGCGCCCGCCGGCAGCGTGTCGGAGGAAAAGAAATGCGCGCCGGGCGCGAACACGCGCGTGCTGCCGTCGCGCAGCCCGATCTCCATCTCGCCCGCCAGGACGAACACCCACTGCGGCGCCGGCGTGCAATGCCAGTCGCTGCGAAACCCCACCGGGCTGCGCCGCAGCTGGTAGCCGGCGCACGGGTACACTGGGGAGAGCAGCGTCTGCGGCGTGCCCTCGGTGAGGAGCACTTCCTCCTCGCGAAAGCGGGCGATGCCGTCACGGTCGGTGAACAGGACTACCTTGGCGAATGTGCGCATGGCGTGACTCTATCGGAGTGATTGGGTGAGGATCTGCATTTTCGGTGCGGGCGCGGTCGGCGGTCATTTTGCAGCGCAACTCGCCGCCGCGGGGCACGAGGTTTCGGTGATCGCGCGCGGCGCGCACCTCGAGGCGATGCGCAGCAACGGCGTGACGCTGCTCAAGGGGGAGCGGCGCATCGTCGCGCAGGTACGCGCGGCGGAGCGCGCCGCCGAGCTCGGCCACGTGGACTGCGTGCTCGTCACGCTGAAAGCCACGGGCCTGGGCGCGCTCGCCGCGGGCATCGGGCCGCTGCTGGGGCCCGACACGGGCGTGGTGTTCGCGCAGAACGGCATTCCGTGGTGGTACGCGCTAGGGCTCGCGCGCCGGCCGGCGCCGCCGGCCGAGCTCGCGCGGCTCGATGCCGGCGGCGCGCTGGCCCGGGCCGTCGCCCCCGAGCGGGTGATCGGCGGCGTCATCTATTCGGCGAACGAGGTGGTCGCGCCGGGCGTGGTGCGCAACAACGCGCCGCAGCGCAACGTGCTCGTGCTCGGCGAGCCCGACGGCAGGGCGTCGGCGCGCGTCGCCGCGCTGCGCGCAGCGCTGGAAGCCGCGGACATCCAGGCGCCGGTCGAGGCGGACATCCGGCGCTCGGTGTGGGCCAAGCTCCTCATCAACGTCGGCAGCTCGGCGCTCGGCGTGGTGACGGGGGAGTCGGTGAAGGACGTGTCGGCCGACGCGGCGCTCGCGGCGCTGCGCCAGCGCGTGCACGACGAGGCGAGGGCGATTGCCGCCGCGCACGGGGTCGACGTGGCCGGCGCGCCGCTGCCGCCGCCGCACAAGTCGGGCGGGCCCGAGCACAAGACCTCGATGCTGCAGGACTACGAGCGCGGCCGGCCCATGGAGATCGACGCCATCCTGATGGCGCCGCTGTGGTTCGCGCGCGCCGCCGGGGTCGCCGCGCCGCGCCTCGAGGCCCTGGCGGCGCTCGCCGCGCACAAGGCGCGGGCGAAGGGGCTGTACGCTTAAATGGTGACAGTCACCAAACAAAAAGGCCCGCTTGCGCGGGCCTTCAAGGTGCTGCCTGGCGCCGACAGTTACATCGGCTTGATGTTGGTTGCCTGGTCGCCCTTCGGTCCGGTGGTGACGTCGAACGAGACCTTCTGGCCGTCCTTCAGGCTCTTGAAGCCCGAGCCCTGAATCGCGGAGAAGTGCGCGAACAGGTCCTTGCCGCCGCCGTCCGGGGTGATGAAGCCGAAGCCCTTCGCGTCGTTGAACCACTTGACTGTTCCAGTTGCCATGTCGAATTGCCTTTGCGTAAAAGTTAACGGGTCACGGGCTGCTCGCCCATTGCCGGAACACCAAGTAGAAAGCGCGGGAGAAGCAAGAGCCTGCGGAACTGCTTGAGGAAACCAGCGGCGCGGATTATACATGAACGCCGCCGCTGTCAAGCGTCGCCGCGAACCTGCAGGTAGACTTGCCCGGTGACCCAGAACGACACGCGGCCGCTGATTCTCGCGGTGGACGACGCAGAAGATCTGCTCGCGCTGATCGGCAAGGCGCTCGCCAGCGAGTACCGGGTGAAGCTCGCCGCCGACGGCGGCGACGCCCTGACGTTCGCTGCTGCAGCGCCGCAGCCGGACCTCATCCTGCTCGACGTGGACATGCCGGGCGCGAGCGGCTACGAGATCTGCCAGCTGCTCAAGGAAGATCCGGCCACGGCGCATATCCCGGTGATCTTTCTGACCGGGAAGGTCGAGCCGGCCGAGCAGCTCGAGGGGCTGGACGTCGGCGCGGTCGACTACCTCGCCAAGCCGATCAACGCCAAGCTGCTGATGGCGCGCGTGCGCATCCACCTCGCGCTCGTCAGCCGCCAGGTCGCGCTCGAGCGCGAGGTGAAGGAGCGCACCGCGCAGCTCGAGGACGCGCGCTCGCAGCTCATCCGGCGCCTGGCCCGCGCCATGGAGTTCCACGAGAGCGCCGCCGCCGGCAACCGCGTGGCGCGCGTCAGCCAGTACTGCAAGCTCATCGCCCAGGCCGCCGGCATGAAGCCCGAGGTCGCCGAGCTGCTGCAGAAGGCCTCGCCGCTCTACGACATCGGCAAGATGGGCGTGCCCTCGGAGATCCTGCGCAAGCCCGGCAAGCTCTCGGCGCCCGACCTCGAGCGCGTGCGGCGCCACCCGCAGCTCGGCGCCGAGATCATCGGCGAGCACAAGGATCCGGTGCTCGCGCTCGCGCACCGGCTCGCGCTCACGCACCACGAGCGCTGGGACGGCACCGGCTACCCGAAGCGGCTCAAGGGCAACGACATCCCGTGGCCGGGGCGCGTCATGGCGCTGGTGGACGCGTTCGAGGCCATGACCACCACGCAGTTCTACCGCCAGAAGCCCTACACCATCGACGAGGCGGCGAAGCTGATCAAGGCGGAGTTCGGCAAGCAGTTCGATCCGTCGCTGGCAGACGCGTTCGACAAGGCGCTGCCGGTGATGCGCAAGGTGCGCGAAACGTTCTCCGACGCGCTCGGCGACCTGATCAACCTCGACTTCAGCCCGACGCGCAACGCGCCGGCGCCGGCCGCCGCGCCGCCGCCCCCGGTGCCGCCGGCCAAGCCGGACGCCGCCGCCAAAGCGGCGGCCGCGGTCGCGGCGGCCAAGGCGCGGCTGCGGGGCAAGCGCTAGAGCCGCAATGCGCGACCGGATCTTCGCAGCGCTGAGCGCGCGCGCCTTCTACGGCTGGACCATCCTCGCGGTGGCGGGCCTGGGCATCTTCGCCAGCGGCCCCGGGCAGTCGCACACCTTCAGCGTGTTCGTCGAGCCGATCGGCGCGGACCTCGGGCTGTCGAAGGCCGCGATCGCCGGCGCCTACGGCCTGGCGACGCTCGCCGCCGCGTTCTTCCTGCCGAAGATGGGCAAGCTGGTCGATCGCCACGGCCCGCGGCGCATGACGCTGCTCGTCACGCTGCTGCTCGGCCTCGCCTGCATGGCGTTCGGCGCCGCCGGCGGCATCGCCACGCTGGCGCTCGGCTTCGGCGCGCTCCGGTTTCTCGGCCAGGGCTCGCTGATGATGAACTGCGCGAACCTGGTGGCGCAGTGGTTCAGCCGCAAGCGCGGCTTCGCCATGGGGCTGATGGCGCTCGGCTTCGCCGCCTCGATGGCGGTGCACCCGCCGCTCGGCCAGTACCTGATCGCGCAGTTCGGCTGGCGCTGGGCCTGGGTGATCCTCGGGCTTGTCACCTGGGTAATCCTGCTGCCGCCGGTGCTGCTGCTGGTGCACGACAAGCCGGAGGACAAGGGGCTGCGCCCGGACGGCGAGGCCGCGCCGGCCGCGGGCACGGCGCCGCCGGCGATCGACGGCCTGACGCAGCGGGAGGCGCTGCGCACGCCGACCTTCTATCTCCTCGCCGCGGGCTGGTTCGGCATGGCGATGCTGGTCACCACGCTGCACTTCTACCAGGTGTCGATCCTCACCGCGCAGGGCGTGGCCGCCGACATCGCGGCGCGCGTGTTCCCGGTGTCGGCGCTGGTCCTCGCGCTCACCATGCCGCTCGTCGGGCGCCTGTTCGATCACGTGCGCACGCGCTACGTGTTTGCCGCGGGCCTGGTGGTCATGGCCGCGGCATTGTTCGGCGTCACCCTGGTGAGCGACCTGACGTCCGCCATCGTCTATGCGGCGTTTTTCGGCCTCAACAACGCTTTCAGCCTCACCATGTTCGGCTACCTGATGCCGCGCTACTTTGGGCGCAAGCACGTAGGGTCCTTGCAGGGCACTGGGCAGCTGGTGGCGGTGGTGGGCGCTTCGCTCGGCCCGCTGCCGGTGGGCTTTGCATTCGATTACCTGGGCAGCCCGACGCTGGTGCTGCGCCTGCTCGCGCTGTTTCCGCTCGCCTGCGCCGTCGCCGCGGCGATCTACCTGCGCACGCCCGCGGGCGTGACCCACCCCAAGCACCTGGAGTAGCCATGGCTCATCTCGACATCGCCGCCGGCGAAGCCCTGTACTACGAATACGAAGCGCCCGGCGCCGCCGGCGCCACCTTCGTGTTCGTCAACGCGCTCACCGGCAACACCGGCACCTGGCAGCACGCCGACATCGGTCCAAAGCTGCGCGCCGCGGGATACGGCACGCTGGCGTGGAATTTCCGCGGCCAGGCCGAGACGCGCTACGGCGCGCAAACCGCGCTCAGCCCGAAGCTGGTGGTGGAGGACTTGCAGCGCGTCGTCGCGCACGCCAAGCCGCCCAGGCCGATCGTCGTCGGCCTGTCGATCGGCGGCCTGTTCGCGGCCCAGGCGGTGCTCGCCGGCATGCCGGCGGCGGCGCTGGTGCTCATCAACACGCTGCGCAAGCCCGGCGCGCGGCTGGAGTGGATCAACCAGGCGACGGTGGCGCTGGCGCGCGCCGGCGGCACGCGCCTCATCATGGAGGCGAACCTGCCGCAGCTCGTCAATCCCGACCAGCTCGCGGCGATGCGCGCCGGCGTGTTCGGCCCCGAGCCCTACCAGCCGATGGATCGCGCCGACGGCTTGTACCGCCTGCTCGAGGTCTCGCTCGCCACGGACTGCGACTTCCCGTGGGACCGGCTGAAGCTGCCGGTGCTGTCGTTGACCGGGCTGCAC
>JBFFZT010000026.1:0-10132 GCA_041568535.1 Burkholderiales bacterium
ACGACGACGTCGAGGTCGACATCAAGAAGGAGGACCTCGAGGTCGACACGATGCGCGCCGGCGGCAAGGGCGGCCAGCACGTCAACAAGACCGAGTCCGCGATCCGCGTCACGCACCTTCCGACCGGCATCGTGGTCGAGTGCCAGGACTCGCGCTCGCAGCACAAGAACCGGGAAAAGGCGCTCTCGGTGCTCGCGGCGCGCATCAAGGACAAGCAGACGCAGGAGCAGCAGGCGAAGACCGCCTCGGCGAGGAAGTCGCTCGTCGGCTCGGGCGACCGCTCGGAGCGCATCCGCACCTACAATTTCCCGCAGGGCCGCGTCACCGATCACCGCATCAACCTGACGCTCTACAAGATCGACCGCATCATGGACGGCGAGCTCGGCGAACTGCTCGATGCGCTCGCCGCGGAGCACCAGGCCGAGCAACTGGCGCAGCTCGCCGAAGAAGCCGCTTGAAGGTCCGCGAGGCGCTCGGCGCGCTCGAGCCGCGCGAGGCGCGCCTGCTGCTCGCAGAGGCGACCGGTTACTCCGAAGCGAGCGTGCTCGCGCACCCGGAGCGCGAGCTGCCGGCGGACGCCGCGGCAAAGTTCGGCGAGTACGCCGCGCGCCGCTCGCGCGGCGAGCCCATCGCCTACATCCTCGGCGTGAAGGAGTTCTTCGGCCTGCCGCTCGCGGTCAACCCGGCCGTGCTCATCCCGCGCCCCGAGAGCGAGCTGCTGGTCGAGCTTGCGCTGCAGACAGAGCCGCGGAGCGTGCTCGATCTGGGCACCGGATCGGGGGCCATCGCGCTGGCCCTGAAGCGCCAGCTGCCGGCGGCGCGCATCGTCGCGGTGGAAAGAAGCGCCGCGGCGCTGGCCGTGGCGCAGAGGAACGCCCTCAAGCTCGGGCTTGAGGTCGAGTTTCGCCACGGCCTGTGGTTCGAGCCGGTGGCGGGGGAGCGCTTCGACGTGGTGGTCTCGAATCCCCCTTACGTGCGTGAGGATGATCCGCACCTGCGCGAGGGCGATGTGCGCTTCGAGCCGCGCTCTGCGCTCGTCGCGGGGGCGGATGGCCTGGAATCGATCCGGGAGATAGTGCGCGAGGCGCCCGCGCACCTGAACAGCGGGGGGCGGCTCCTCCTCGAGCACGGGCTGGGGCAGGACGATGCGGTCAGAGCGCTGCTCGAGGCGGCGGGGCTTGAAGGCGTGCGCAGCTGGCCCGATCTGGCCGGCATTGCCCGTGTGGCGGGCGGGGGACTAAAATCGTAGCCATGGACACTCAACAACGCATCAAACAGCAGGTCACCTCCAACCCGGTGGTGCTTTACATGAAAGGCACGCCGCAGATGCCGCAGTGCGGCTTCTCGGCGATGACGGTGCAGGCGCTGCAAGCCTGCGGCGTGACGAGCTTCGCTACCGTCAACGTGCTCGCCGACCCCGAGATCCGCCAGGGCATCAAGGAATACGCCAACTGGCCCACCATCCCGCAGCTCTACGTCAACGGCGAGTTCGTCGGCGGCGCGGACATCGTGCGCGAGATGTACCAGTCCGGGGAGCTGCAAAAGCTGCTCGAGGGCGTCAAGCAGCAAGCGTAGTGCGGGCGGGCGCTAAACGCCCGACAAGCGGGCGTTGGCCATGGTCAGGCGCTCGACCAGGATCTCCATGAAGGCGCGGTCGAACTTGTGCCGGCAGGTGTCGGACGCCTGCGTGAGCTTTTGCGTCGGCACCGAGATGATCCTTGACTCCTCCATCACCGTGACGTCGGCGCCGCGCACCTGCTCCTCCGTCGACAGGTAGGCCATTTCGCCGAAGCACTCGCCGGTCGACAGGATGTTGAGGAGCTTTCCCTTCCGCGTCACGCGCACCTGGCCGTCGGCCAGGATGCAGAAGAAGCTGCCCGGCTCGCCTTCCTTCATCAGCAGCTCGCCTGCGGCGGCGGTGCGCCAGTTGGAGATGCGCGCCACCTCCCACAGCTCGGCGTCGGTGAAGTTGGCGAAGAACGGCAGCCGCCGCAGCGACTCGAACTTGTCGGAATCGGCGAAGGTCTCCTTGCGCCCGGCGAGGCGCTCGTTCCTGAACACCTCGGCGAGCTCGAGCGAGAAGTCCTCCCAGGTCGCGTAGCGCCGCGTCAGATCCTTGGCCATGGCGCGCTTCACGATGGCGTCCAGCGCGCCGGGGATCTGCGGCCGGTAGGACGAGGGCGGCTGCGGCTCGACGTTGGCGATCTGGTAGATCAGGCTGAAGTTGTTGGCGGCCTGGAACGGCAGGCGCCCGGCGAGCAGCTGGTACAGGACCACGCCCAGCGAGTAGATGTCGGTGCGGTGGTCGAGCGCATGCTCCTTCACCTGCTCGGGCGACATGTAGGCGGGCGAGCCGATCGCCGTGACCTGCGTGATGTCGCCGCTCGCGATGAGCGCGGCACCGAAGTCCGACACCTTGACGTCGGTCTCGCCGGTATAGAGGATGTTGGCCGGCTTCAGGTCGCGGTGCGTGATGCCCATCTTGTGCGCGAACTCGAGCGCGCGGGTGCACTTGAAGATGATCTCCACCACGCGGTCGATGGGCAGCAGATCCTGCGGGTCGCCGTGGCGCTCCAGGGTCCCGCCGTCCACGTACTCCATCACGATGTACTGCTGGCGGTCGTCGGCCACCGCGTCGTAGATCTGGCAGATGTGCGGGTGCTGGAGCTTGCCGGCGAGCGAGGCCTCGGTGACGAACAGCTTGCGGTACAGCCGCCCCTTGTCCTTGTCCTGGAACGCTTCCGGCATCACCACCTTCACGGCGACGTTGCGGCTGTAGAACGGGTCGTTGCACAGGTAGACGACGCTGGTCGCGCCGCGCCCGAGCTCCCGCAGCACCGGGTATTTGCCGATGCGCTCCGGGGTGGTGAGGACCGCCTCGTTCATGGCTTGGCCCGCTGCGCGCGCATCCGGGCGATCGCCGCCTTGACCTGGCGGGGCGCGGTGCCGCCGACGTGGTCGCGCGCCGCCACCGAGCCTTCGAGCGACAGCGCCGCGAACACGTCCTCGCCGATCGCGCTCGAGAAGCGCTTGAGCACCGCGAGCGGCAGGCCGGAGAGATCGCAGCCCACGGCCTCGGCTTCGCGCACTGCACGCGCCACCGCGCCGTGCGCGTCGCGGAACGGCACGCCCTTTCTCACCAGGTAGTCGGCGAGATCGGTGGCGGTAGCGAAGCCCTCGAGCGCCGCCGCGCGCATGGCATCGGGCACCGGCTCGATGCCGGCGACCAGCGCCGCGAACACGGTCAGCGAGTCGCGCAGCGTGTCTGCGGCATCGAACAGGGGCTCCTTGTCCTCCTGATTGTCCTTGTTGTAGGCAAGCGGCTGCGATTTCATCAGCGCGAGCAGCGCGACGAGATCGCCCAGGACGCGCGCGCTCTTGCCCCGCACCAGCTCGGGCACGTCGGGGTTCTTCTTCTGCGGCATGATCGAGCTGCCGGTGCAGAAGCGATCGGGCAGGCGCACGAAGCCGAAGCGCGGGCTCATCCACAGGACGATTTCCTCGGCGAAGCGCGACAGGTGCACCATCGCCAGCGCCGCATGCGCGCAGAACTCCACGGCGAAATCGCGATCCGACACCGCGTCCAGCGAATTGGCGGCGACGGCCTCGAAGCCGAGCTCCTTTGCCACGCGCGCGCGGTCGATGGGAAAGGTGGTGCCGGCGAGCGCCGCGGCGCCGAGCGGCAGCACGTTGACGCGCCGCCGGCATTCGGCGAAGCGCGCGCGGTCGCGCTCCAGCATCTCGACGTAGGCCATCAGGTGGTGCCCGAAGGTCACCGGCTGCGCCACCTGCAGGTGCGTGAAGCCCGGCATCACCAGCGCAGCATGGCGCTCGGCCTGGGCGAGCAGCGCATCCTGCAGCCGCCCGAGCGCGCCGTCGATGGCGTCGATCTCGGCGCGCAGCCACAGGCGCACGTCGGTCGCCACCTGGTCGTTCCTGGAGCGCGCGGTATGCAGCCGCTTGCCGGCATCGCCGACCAGCTCGGTCAGGCGCCGCTCGATGTTCGTGTGCACGTCCTCGGCCTCGAGCGACCAGCCGAACGCGCCCGACTCGATCTCCGCGCGCACCGCCTGCATGCCGCGCTCGATGTCGGCGAGATCCCCCCGCGCGATCACGCCGCAGGCGGCGAGCATGCGCGCGTGGGCGAGCGAGGCTTCGATGTCGACCGTGGCCAACCGCCGGTCGAAGCCGACCGACGCGGTAAAGCGCTGTACCAGCGCGTCGACCGGCTCGTCGAAACGGCCCGACCAGGGGCCCGCGGCTTTCCCGGCCCGGGTCTTAGGGCGCGGCGTCCGTTTGGTGCGAGGAGGGGCCATGGGGCATACTGGAGATCGCGGCGCGCCGCGCTATGCCAATGAGTATAAAGCAAAACTTTACAACCGACGCTCTGCCGGACTTCCGCAACCTGGGCGTGGTGGCGCGCATTCTGCTCGGCGTCAACGCGCTCGCCTTCGCCGCGGTCCTCGCCGCCGTGCCGGGCTGGGGCGCGGCGCTCGACCGATTTCTGCTGGTGGTGGCGCGGCTCGAGCCGGCGCTCGCGGTGACGCTGGCGGTGCTCTATGCGCTCTCGCCGGTGCTGGCGCGTCTGCCGTACTGGCAGGGCGGCGTGGCGGTGGTAACGCTCAGCCTCGTGGTCAGCGGCACGGTGCATGTCGCAAGCGCGCCGGCAGGCGAAGACGTCGCCGGGCTCGCGCGCGTCCTGGCGCTCGCGGCGATGGCCGCGCTGCTTTTGCTCGCCTACCTGCGGCTGCTGACGCGCGCCTACTCGCCCGCGCTCGCGGAAGCGCGGCTGCAGGCGCTGCAGTCGCGCATCCGGCCGCATTTCCTGTTCAACAGCCTGAACGCGGTGCTGTCGCTCATCCGCCGCGATCCGCGCCGCGCCGAGCGCGCGCTGGAGGACCTGGCGGACCTGTTTCGCGTGCTGATGCAGGACAACCGCAGCTTCGTGCCGCTCGGCGACGAGATCTCCCTGCTCGAGCGCTACGCGAGCCTGGAGCAGCTGCGCCTCGGCGAGCGCCTCAAGGTGGTGTGGGAGCTGCAAGGCGCGCCGCGCGATGCGTTGATGCCGCCCATGATCCTGCAGCCGCTGCTCGAGAACGCGATCTATCACGGCGTCGAGCCCAACGCGGGCGAGGGGCGCGTCGTCGTGCGCATCGAGCGGCGCGGCGCGCGGGTCTTCGCGCGCGTGGACAACCCCTACATCGAGGAGCACGCGCACCGCGCCGGCAACCGCATGGCGCTGGAGAACATCCGCGAGCGACTGCAGCTGTTCTTTGACGTCGAGGCGCGCATCGACGTGCGCGTGGCGGACGGACGCTATGTCGTGGAGATGGCGATGCCGTACCGGCGGCCGGTCAAGGCCTGACGCGATGCTGCGCGTATTCATCGCCGACGACGAGACCCCGGCCCGCGAGCGCCTGAAGGAGCTGCTCGCCGACGTCGCCGCCGAGCTGCCCACGGGGGTGGTGGGCGAGGCGGCGAGCGGCCTGGACGCAGTGGCGCAGCTGCCCGAGAGCCGCGCGCAGGTGCTGCTCCTCGACATCGAGATGCCCGGCATGCGCGGGCTGGAGGTCGCGCGGCACCTGTCGGGCCTGGAGCTCGCGCCCGCGGTGATCTTCGTCACCGCGCACGACCGGCACGCCGTGGAGGCCTTCGAGCTGAACGCGCTGGACTACCTGCTCAAGCCGGTGCGCGCCGCACGCCTCGCCGCGGCGCTGAAGAAGGCGAGCGCGGACGGGCCGCCGGCGCGCGAGCAGCTGGCGAAGGCGGCGGCGCAGGCGCGCGAGTACCTGTCGGTGACCGAGCGCAACCGCATTCACCTCGTGCCGGTGCGCGATGTCGTTTACCTGCGCGCCGAGCTGAAGTACGTGACCCTGCGCACGCGCGCCGGCGAGCACCTGATCGAGGAGTCGCTGGTGGCGCTCGAGCGCGAGTTCGCGGAGCGGTTCGTGCGCGTGCACCGCAATTGCCTCGTGGCGCGCACCGCGGTGCGCGGCTTCGAGCGCTCGGCCGAGGGCGGCGACGAGCCGCACTGGAACGTGGTGCTCGAGGGCGTGCCCGAGCGCCTGCCGGTAAGCCGCCGCCAGTGGGCCGAGGTGCGGCTTCTGGTGAAGGAGGGCTGAGTGCCCGCGCGCCTCACGGTCGCCACGCGCCGCAGCCGTCTCGCGCTGTGGCAGGCCGAGCACGTCAAGGCGCGGCTCGAGGCCGCGCACGCGGGGCTGCAGGTCGGGCTGTTGCCGCTGTCCACGCGGGGTGACGAGCTGCTCGAGGTGCGCCTCGACAAGGTCGGCGGCAAGGGCCTGTTCGTGAAGGAGCTCGAGCAGGCGATGGCCGATGGCCGCGCCGACCTGGCGGTGCATTCGATGAAGGACGTGCCGGCTGCACTACCGGAGGGCTTCGTGCTCGCCGCGATCCTCGAGCGCGAGGATCCGCGTGACGCGCTGGTGAGCGGCGGCTATGCGGATCTCGCGGCGCTGCCGCCGGGGGGGCGCGTCGGCACGTCGAGCCTGCGCCGCGCAGCGCAGATCGCCGCCCGTTTCCCGCATCTGCAGCTCCTGACCCTGCGCGGCAATGTCGAGACGCGCATCGCCAAGCTCGACCGCGGCGAGTACGACGCCGTGCTGCTCGCCGCGGCGGGGCTCAAGCGCCTCGGGCTGGAAGCGCGCATCCGCTGCTGCCTGTCGGTCGAAGAGAGCCTGCCGGCACCGGGGCAGGCTGCGCTCGGCATCGAATGCCTCGCTGCGCGAGCCGATGTGATGGCGCTGCTGGAGCCGCTCGCGCACGCGCCGAGCGCGGCGTGCGTGCGCGCGGAGCGCGCCGTGAGCCTAGCGCTGGGCGGCAGTTGCACCATCCCGCTCGGCGCGTACGCGCAGATGACGGGCGAGCGGCTGCGGCTGCGCGCCCTGGTGGCGGCGCCGGATGGCAAGCGCATGGCGCACGCCGATTGCGCGGGTGCGGCCGCGGCGCCCGAAGCGCTCGGCGCGCAAGCGGCGCGCGAGCTGCGCGCGCAGGGCGCCGAAGAGATCCTCGCGGCGCTCGCCGCGTGAAGGCGCTGTCGGGCAGGCGCATCCTGGTCACGCGCCCGCGCGAGCTGGCGCAGGGCCTGGCCGCGCTGATCGCCGATGCGGGCGGCGTGCCGGTGCTCTATCCGGCGCTCGAGATCCGCGATGCCGAGGACGCGGGCGCGGCGCGCGCGGCACTTGCGCGGCTGGAGGATTTCGCCCTGGCGGTGTTCGTCAGCCCGAGCGCGGTGCGCAAGGCGTTCGAGCTGCTCGGGCGGCCGTGGCCGGCGCAGGTGCGCGCCGCGGCGCTCGGCGCTGGCACGCGGCGCGAACTGGAGGCGCGCGGCGTGCGCGATGCCATCGCCCCGGCCGAAGGCGCCGACAGCGAAGCGCTGCTCGCGCTGGCGCCGCTGCAGCAGGTCGCGGGCCTGCGCGTGCTCATCCTGCGCGGCGCCGGCGGACGCGAGCTGATCGGCGCGACGCTCGCCGCGCGCGGCGCGCGCGTGAGCGAGCTCGAGTGCTACCGGCGCGCGCGTCCCGAGGGCGCGCCGGCGCCGGCCGGCGCGCTCGACGCCGTGTGCGCGAATTCTGCCGAAACGCTGGAAAACCTCGTCGCGCTGCTCGGCAAAGCGCGCCTGCGCGAGTTGCCGCTGTTCGTGCCGCACGAGCGCGTGGCGCGCTTTGCGCGCGCACAGGGCTTCGCCGCGGTCGAGGTGGCCGGTCCGGGCGACGCGCAGATGCTCGCGCGCCTGCTTGCATACTTCGGCGGCGCGAAGTAAAAGGTCTGCATGGAAACGAACGAACAGACGGCGCCGCCCGAGCCGCCGGCGGCGCAGCCCGCGCCGGCCGCGCCCGCGGAGAAGAAAGCGGGGAGCGGGCTGGGTCTGCGCGTGCTGACCGGCCTGCTCATTGCCGCGGCGCTCGGCGCCTCGGGCTGGGTGTACTACGACTCGCGCCAGCGCCTCGGCGCCACGCAAGAGGAGCTGGCGCGGCGCCTGAAAGGCGTCGAGGACGACGCGCGCGAGGCGCGTGCCGCCGCGCGCGAGGCGCAGGAATCCGCGCGCGACATGCAGGCCAAGGTCGGTGCGCTCGAGGCGCGCCTCGCCGACACGCAAAGCCAGCAGGTGGCGCTCGAGTCGCTGTACCAGGAGCTCTCGCGCAATCGCGACGAGTGGCAGCTCGCCGAGATCGAGCAGGTGCTCGCCATCGCGCAGCAGCAGCTGCAGCTCTCCGGCAACGTGCGCGCGGCGCTGCTCGCGCTGCAGCTCGCCGAGAGCCGGCTGTCGCGCGCCGACCGGCCGCAATTCCAGCCCGTGCGGCGGGCCCTCGCGCGCGACATCGAGCGCCTGAGCTCGCTGCCGAGCGCCGACCTTGCCGGCATGAGCGCGCGCCTGGATACGGTGCTCGGCGCGATCGACAAGCTGCCGCTCGCCTACGACAGCCGGCTGGAGCGCGAGGCCAAGCCGGCGGCTGCAGCCGCCTCCGGCACGGGGTTCCTCGCGCAGTTCGGCGCCGGCCTGTGGCGCGACCTGAAGGAGCTGGTGGTGGTGCGGCGCGTGGATGCGCCGCAGCCGCCGCTGCTGCCGCCCGAGCAGGCCTACTTCCTGCGGGAGAATCTGCGCCTGCGGCTGCTCAACGCGCGCCTTGCGCTGCTGTCGCGCAACCAGGCCGGCTTCGAGAGCGACGTGCGCGCGGCCCGCTCGTGGCTGCAGCGCTACTACGACCAGGGCGCGCGGCCCACGCAGGCGGCACTCGCGCAGCTCACCGAGCTGCAAAGCTCGACCATCAGCTTCGAGCCGCCCTCGATCACCGACAGCCTCGACGCGGTGCGCAACTTCAAGGCACGTCGCGACCGCACCCCGGGATGAAGGGCCTTTTCTGGCTGCTGGTGGTATTCACCGCGGCGGCGGCGCTTGCCGTGTTCGGGCGCCTGGACCGCGGCTTCGTGCAGTTCGCGTACGCCGACTGGCGCCTGGAGATGTCGCTGCTGCTCTACGCGGTGCTGGCGCTGCTCGCGTTCGTGGCCGCGTTCGTCGCCTTGCGCATGCTGCAGCACACGCTGGCGCTGCCGGGGTACGTGCGCGCCTTCCGCGCGCGCCGACGGCGCGAGCGCGCGCAGGCCGCGCTCGCCGCGGCGCTGCAGGCGTGGCTCGAGGGACGCTACGCGCGCGTGGAAAAGGAGGCGACGCGCGCCTTCGAGGGCGACGCGGCGCCCGGCCTGGCGTCGATCATCGCCGCGCGCGCCGCGCACGAGCTGGGCGTGCCGGAGCGGCGCGAGCTATGGATGACGCGCGCGCAGGACGCGGGCCAGCGCACCGCCGCCATGCTGTCGCGCGCGGTGATGGCGATCGGCGAGCGCGACTACGGCACGGCGCGCGACGCGCTGCAGAGCCTGCCGGGCGCCGGGGCGCGCCACATCGCGACGCTGCGGCTGCTGCTGCGCGCCGAGCGCGGGCTGCGCAACTGGGAAGCGGTGCTGCGCATCACCGCGCTGCTCGCCAAGCGCGACGCGATCGCGCCGGGCGTGGCCGAGGAGTACCGGGTGCAGGCGCACGTCGAGCTGCTCGCACAGGCGGCGGCCGAGCGCGGCGCGTTCGAGGAGCGCTGGCGCAAGGTTCCTTCGCGCGAGCAGTCGATCGCGCGCGTCGCGGGCGCGGCGGCGCGCCACGCCCTCGCCCTCGGGCTGACCAACCTCGCGCGCGACGCGGTGGAGAAGGCGCTGGCGAAGGAGTGGGCGCCGGCGCTCGCCGCGCTGTACGGCGAGCTGCCCGGGATGGAGCCGCCCGGGCGCGGCGACGAGGCGCGGCGGCGCATCGAGCGCGCGGAGAAGTGGCTGCTCGATCACGAATCGGACCCGCAGCTGCTCGCCGCGCTGGGGCGGCTGTGCGCGCACGCCGAGCTCTGGGGCAAGGCGCAGACCTACCTGGAGACGAGCCTCTCGTTCGAGGAGTCGCGCGCCACCCATCTGGAGCTCGCGCGCCTGCTCGATCGGCTGGAGCGCGGCGCGGACGCGCAGCAGCACTACCGGCGCGCGGCCGAGCTGCCCTAGACCCAGTCCCGCGGCCGGAGGTAGTCCGTGGTCAGCTTTTGCTCGGGCGTGCCGGGCTCGGGCCGACAGTCGTAGCGCCACG
>JBFFZT010000027.1:0-9913 GCA_041568535.1 Burkholderiales bacterium
CCGTGGCCGCGCACCCGGATTGCGCAACTGCTCGCCCGGATTTCGGGCGCAGCTCCGGCGGCGATCGGCGTCGACCTGCTGTTTCCCGAGCCCGATCGGTTTTCCCCGGCGGAAGTCGCGCGCGAGGTGCAGGAGCTGTCGGCGGATGTCGCGCGGCGCCTGCGCACCCTGCCGTCGAACGATGCAGCGCTCGCCGCCGCCGTGCGGGGACAGCCCGTCGTGCTCGGCATCGCCGGGCTCGAGACATCCGATCCGCGCTTCGAGCGGCCGCCGCCGGCGATCCCCGTGCTCATCGCCGGCAATGCCGACGCGGCCCTGCGGCACTTTGCCGGGCACGTGCAAAGCCTGCCTGCGATCGACGCCGCCGCGGCGGGCCGCGGCCTGCTGAGCGTGGATCCGGAAAGCAACGTCATCCGCCGCGCGCTGGCCGCCGCCCGGGTCGGCGAGGTCATTGTGCCCGCGCTGAGCGTGGAGCTCGTCCGTGTGGCGACTCGCGCGCCGCTCGCGCTGATCGGGCGCGGCGGCGACCAGCTCGAGGTGCGGCTGGGCGACATCAGCATCCCGGCGCATGCCGACGGACGGTTCTGGATCCGATATGGGCCGCACGATCCGGCGCGTTACGTCTCCGCAGCGGAAGTGCTGGAAGGCACGGTCGCGCCGGAGGCGCTCGCGGGCAAGCTGGTGCTGGTCGGAGTCACCGGACTCGGGCTGCTCGACTACCAGACCACGGCGCTGGGCGAGCGCATTCCCGGAGTAGAGATTCACGCGCAGATTCTGGAGCAGATCTTCGACGGGGATTTCCTGCGGCGGCCGGCCACCCTGCGCGCGCTCGAGCTCGCCCTGCTGGCCGTGGCGGCGCTGATGTTCGCGCTGACGGTGCCATCACTCGGCGTCGGCACCTCGCTCACCCTGTACGCGGTGGTGATCGCGCTCTTGGCGGTGCTGGGCGTACAGGGCTTTGTCTTTGAAGGCCTGTTGCTCGATGTGGCTTGGCCGGCCATCGGCGCAACGCTGGTGTTCGGCATCGTGCTGGCGCAGGCGCTGAGCGAAGCCGACGAGCAGCGGCGCCGCCTGCGCGAGCTGGCGGCGCGGGTCAGCGGCGAGCTGGAGTCGGCCCGACGTATTCAGATGGGATTGCTGCCTGCACCGCGCGAGCTGTTTGCCCGCGAGCGGCGCTTCACCATCGACGCGCTGCTGGAGCCGGCGCGCACCGTGGGCGGCGACTTCTACGACTGCTTCATGGTCGACGGCAAGCGCCTGTTCTTCATCGTGGCCGACGTGTCGGGCAAGGGCTTGCCGGCCAGCCTGTTCATGGCGCTGTCCAAGACCTTGCTGAAGAGCGCGGCACGTCGTGTGGACGACGTCGGCGGGCTGATGGTGCGCGCCAATGCCGAGGTGTCGAGCGAGAACCCGGAATCCCTGTTCATCACCGCGTTCGCCGGGCTGCTGGACGTGCACACCGGCGTGCTCGAGTTCAGCAATGCCGGCCATGAACCGCCCTTCGCGCGCCCACCGGGTGGCGGGCTTGAGCGGCTGGAGCACGCGGGCGGCCCGCCCTTGTGCGTGGTGGAGAACTACGCCTACCCGGTTGCGCGCCGCACACTGGTGGCCGGCGAATGGATTTGCGTGGTGACCGACGGCGTGACCGAAGCCATGAACGCGGCCGGCGAGCTCTACGGTGCAGCGCGTTTGCGGGCGGTGCTGGACGCGCTGCCTGCCGCCGCCGGCCCCGGCGAACTCCTGGCGGCTGTGCGCGCCGATGTCGGGCGCTTCGTCGGGGCGGCCGAGGCCTCGGACGACCTTACCCTGCTCTGCGTGCGCTGGAACGGCGCAGATCTAGCGCACGTAGATTTCGACGCGCCGGTTGCGGGGCTCGGGGACCTCGTCGTCGGTCGCAACTAGGGGCTCGCGCTCGCCGCGTCCGGCGACGCGGATGCGCGATTCCGGTATGCCGAGCCTGACCAGTTCGCCGCGCACACGCTCGGCACGCTGCAATGAAAGCTGATCGTTGTACTGCAGCGTGCCGACGCGATCGGTGTGTCCGATGACCACCACGTCCGGGGCGCCGCGCTCGCGCAGCTCAGACAGGATCTTTTCGAACTCGATTCCCGATTCTTCGGTGAACTCGTCCGTGGCCTCCTGGAAGTACACGAGGAAGGACTTCGGCCGATCGGGCAGCGCGTTGAGGACGCCGGAGAATCCGGCGCGCACCTCTTCTGCGCCACTCAGGACCACGGGCTCCGGCGGGCCGCCATCGACGATGCGGCTCGCCGCAAACGCCTTGTTCAGCACCACCCTGTCGCGGCCACGCTCGACGACCACCGTGCCGACGTGGCCGTCCGCCGAAGGCACCACGACGACCAGCTCGTCCCCGACCTGATCCGGGGCCAGGAGGACCATGAGCGTCCCGACAAGCGCGACGATCACGGCCCCCATTTCACTTTGCCGGCTCGTCCACCTGGACCATGAAGTCGGTGCCGCGCACGCCCATGATCGCTGCCGGAGTGCGCACGCGCATTGCGCCCGGCGACTGTTTCACGATCTTCCCGGAGACCACGGCCAGCGTGCCCTTTTTCAGCGACGCATCGAACTTCCCGGCGTGGGTCGTCGAGTCAAACGTGTAGTGATCCACGACCAGGACGCTGTTCGGGCCCGTGGACAGCAGGCTGTTGTCGCTGAAAGTCACCCCGGCAGAGCCGTCCGCGCCGGTGATCAGGATATCGGACTGGCGCACGGCCATGCCCACTTCGGCCGGCTGGCGCTTGCCGTCGCGTTCCACATGGACGGTGCCTTTGGCGACCTTGATCTGGCCGACGTCATCGGCCCGGGCGAACCCCGTGGCTGCCAAAGCCAGAATCGCTACCGCAACAAAGTGGCGCATAGGCCCTCCTGCTGAGTCACAAGGATTCTATAATGCCTTGTGGGAATTGCGTAAAGCCGTGAACTACGACCGCGCTGCACAGTTTCTTGCACGCCTCGACCAGCTGCGGCTCATGCAGGGGTTTCTGGAGCAATTCTGCACAGATTACGGGTTGCCGCGCGCGGCATATTTGCGCTTGAACCTCGTTCTCGAAGAACTTTTCACCAATACCGTCAGGCATGGCCATCGCGGCGACTGCGATGCACCGGTTTGGATAGCGGTGTCGCGTGCCGGCGACACCCTGTCCGTGGTCTACGAGGACAAGGCGCCGCCGTTCAACCCCTATGCGCGCTTGAGCGATCCGGTGGTCGATACGACGGTCTCGATGCGCAAGATCGGGGGCCTTGGCGTGCTGCTCACCAAGGAACTCGCGGCGACGCGCGACTACTGCTACCTGTTCGGCCGCAATCGCATTCGCCTTACGCTGGCGACCGCCTGATCGGGTACCCGGGGCCGGACTTGAACCGGCACGGCCTTGCGGCCGAGGGATTTTAAGTCCCTTGCGTCTACCAGTTTCGCCACCCGGGTGGCGGCACGATCGGGAAAGTCTGGAGGCGGGAGTCGGAATCGAACCGGCGTCCACGGCTTTGCAGGCCGCTGCATGACCACTCTGCCATCCCGCCAGGGGATGCGCTGGAAAGGCGGGAAGGCCTCCCGGCCTCCCCTAGCCTAAACTGGAGCGGGAGACGAGTCTCGAACTCGCGACCTCAACCTTGGCAAGGTTGCGCTCTACCAACTGAGCTACTCCCGCGTCTTGGGGCCGAGAATTATAGCTTATCCGCCCGCGTAGGGCAGCGCGCGGCGCAGGTAGTGCACCATGGAAATCACCGTCAGGACGGCGGCGATGTTGATAAGGACGGTGCCAAGCCATTGCGTGCTAAGCACGCCGAACAGCGCGTCATGGTAGAGCAGCAGCGGGATGGCAACCATCTGGCTCGCCGTCTTCACCTTGCCCACGAACGCCACCGCCACGCTACCCGCCTGGCCGAGCTTCGCCATCCACTCGCGCAGCGCCGAAATGGCGATCTCGCGCCCGATGATGATGAGCGCGATCACCGGCTCGACGCGCTCCAGCTGCAGCAGGACGATGAGCGCCGCTGCGACAATCAGCTTGTCGGCGACCGGATCGAGGAACGCACCGAACGCGGACGTCTGGTTCAGCGCGCGCGCCAGGTAGCCATCCAGCCAGTCGCTCAGCGCCGCGACCACGAACACCGTGCAGGCCGCGGTGTTCTTGCCGCCCGGGGAGAGCCAGTCGTCGGGCAGGTAGAAGATCCCGATCAGCAGCGGGATCAGGATGATGCGCAGCCAGGTGATCAGATTGGGCAGGTTGAGCGGCATCAGTGCAAGGCCTTGTAGATGCGCTCCGCGAGCGGCCGGCTGATGCCGGTCACGCGCATCAGCTCGTCGACCGCCGCCGCCTGCACTTCGCGCAGGCCGCCGAAATGCGCCAGCAGCCGCTGCCGGCGCTGCGCACCGATTCCGGGAATCTGCGTCAGCGCCGAGGCGGTGCGCGTCTTGGCGCGCCGCGCGCGGTGCCCGACGATGGCAAAGCGATGCGCCTCGTCGCGGATCTGCTGCACCAGGTGCAGCCCCGGGTGCGTCGCGGGCAGGCTGAGCGAGACCCCTTCGGATTCGATCACCAACGCTTCGAGCCCCGGCTTGCGCTCGGGACCCTTGGCCACGCCGACCACGCTGACATCGTTCAAGCCCAGCTCCACGAGCGCTGCGCGGGCCGCGCGAGCCTGTCCCTTGCCCCCGTCCACGAGCACCAGGTCGGGCACCTTTCCGCCCTGCGCGCTCACCCGCTCGTAGCGCCGTGCCAGCACCTGCCGCATGGCCGCGTAATCGTCACCCGGCGTCGCGTCGCGCACGTTGAAGCGGCGGTACTCGCCCCTTTGCATGGCGTGCCGGTCGTAGACCACGCAGGATGCGACCGTTGCTTCGCCCATGGTGTGGCTGACATCGAAGCACTCGATTCGTTGCACGGTCTCCGGCAGACGCAACGCCTCGCGCAGCGCCCCCAGGCGACCCTCCTGCGCGCTCTTTTCGCGCACGCGCTGCTGCAGCGCCAGCATGGCGTTCTTCGCCGCCATCTCCAGCCAGACGCGCCGCTCGCCCTGCGTCGGCACCACGACCTCGAACTCCACGGCGTGGTTGGCCAGCACCAGCGGCGGCTTGGGCTGCTCGACGTAGTGCTGCTCGAGAAACGCCTGCAGAACCTCGGCCGGGCCAGCGGCATCGGCATTCGCCGGGAAGAAGCTGCGGTCGCCGACGTGGCGGCCGCTGCGGATCATCGCCAGGTTCACGCATGCTGCCCCGTCCTGCTCCACGCAGGCGACGACGTCGGCATCGACGCCGCGGTCGGATTCCACGTACTGGCGCGCTTGCACGCGCGACAGGGCCCGCACCTGGTCGCGCAGCACCGCGGCCTGCTCGTAGTGCCGCGCCTCGGACGCCGCGTGCATCTTGTCGGTGAGGCGCTGCGCCACATCGTCCTCGCGCCCGCGCAGGAACAGTGACGCATGCTCGACATCCTCGCCGTAGTCAGCCTCGCCGATGAGGCCGGTGCACGGCGCCGTGCAGCGCCGGATCTGATGCAGCAGGCAGGGGCGCGAGCGGTTCTCGAACACCGTGTCCTCGCAGGTGCGCAGGCGAAACACGCGCTGCAGCAGCTGGATGCTCTCGCGCACCGCGTAGGCATGGGGAAACGGCCCGAAATAGCGGCTACGCGCATCGCGCGCGCCGCGGTGAAATCCCAGGCGCGGAAAGCGATGCGCCGTGATCATCAGATAGGGATAGGACTTGTCGTCCCGAAAGACGATGTTGAAGCGCGGCGCCAGGCTCTTGATGAAGTTGTTCTCGAGCAGCAGCGCCTCGTCCTCCGAGCGCGTCGCCGTCACCTCGATGCGCGCAAGCTGCCCCAGCATCATGCGGATGCGCGGGCTGCCGGGGTTCTTCTGGAAGTACGAGCCGACCCGCTTTTTCAGATCGCGCGCCTTGCCGACGTACAGGGCCGCGCCGCCCGCGTCGAGCATGCGGTAGACGCCGGGCAGGTTGGGCAGGCCGGCGACGAAGCGCTTGGCGTCGAATCCTGCGTCGTTCATGAGTGCGGAATTCTAGCGCCGCGCCTCGGAATCAGTGTAGAATTCGCGCCTTTTTTCCGCCCGGTCATCCCGTCATGTCCAAGGTCTCGGCAGTCGAAATCCGCGTCGGCAACCTGCTCGAATGGGACAAGCGCGTGTGGCGCGTCCTCAAGTGCTACCACGTGCACGTCGGCGGGCGCGGCGGCGCTTTCATGCAGGTGGAGATGAAGGACATCGAGTCGGGCACCAAGACCAACCAGCGCTTTCGCACCGAGGACAAGGTGGAGCGCGCCTTCGTCGACGCCCGCGACATGCAGTATCTGTACCAGGATGGCAGCAGCTACGTGTTCATGGACAAGGAGAACTACGAGCAGCTGTCGCTTTCCGCGGAGTTCCTCGAAGGCCAGGCAGGCTACCTGCTGCCCAACGCGGAGGTGCAGGTCAACTTCTACAACGGTCGCGCCATCGGCGTCGGCATCCCGGCGTCGGTCGTGCTCACCGTGACCGATACCGAGCCGGGCATCCGCAACGCCACCGCCACCAACACCTTCAAGCCGGCCGTGCTGGAAACGGGCATCACGGTTCAGGTGCCGCCGTTCATCAACAAGGGCGAAAAGATCAAGGTCGACACCGACCAGGGCACCTACATGGAGCGCGCCTAGGCGAGCCTGCCCAGCGCGCCCTGGGCGTCGCGGAAGGCGACGCTGCGTCTCAGGTCCCGACGACCGCCACGGTGGCGCATGCGCTCGGCGCGTGGTGCGGACGCAAGGGCGCTTTCCCCGAGCGAATGCAGCAGCCGGTCCTGACCCTCGGGATCGCCGCACAGCAGGACCATGTCGCAGCCGGCGCCGAGCGCGGCCTGCGCACGCTCCGGGACGCCGCCCGCGGTACTCGCGCCCTCCATCGACAGATCGTCGCTGAACACCAGCCCCGTGAAGCCGAGCCTGTCGCGCAGAATCTCCTGCAGCCAAACGCGCGAGTAGCCCGCCGGCTCGGCGTCGATCCTGGAGTAGATCACGTGCGCGGGCATGACCCCCGCCAGCCCCGCCTCGATCACCGGTCCGTAAGGCACCAGGTCCTTGCGCAGAATGTCGGCGAGCGCTCGATCGTCCGTCGGCACGGCGACGTGCGAATCCGCCGTGGCATACCCGTGACCCGGAAAATGCTTGCCTACGGCGCCCATGCCACCGTCGGCCAGGCCGCGCACCAGCGCCGCCCCCAGAGCACCGACCGCAAGCGGGTCATAGTGCAGCGCCCGATCGCCGATCACCGAGCTCGAGCCGTAGTCGAGGTCGAGCACCGGGGTGAAACTGAAGTCCAGTCCATGCGCCGCCAGCTCGGCGCCGATGATGTAGCCCGCAGCGTGCGCCGCCGCCCTGCCCGCCTCGCGGTCGCGGTCCCAAAGCTGTCCGAGCGAACGCATGGGCGGCAGCGCCGTAAAGCCCTCCTTGAAGCGCTGCACGCGACCACCCTCGTGATCCACGCCGATCAGCAGCTGCGGCTCGCGCAATGCGCGGATGTCCTGCGTCAGGGCCTGCAGCTGTGCCGGCGACTCGAAATTGCGCGCGAAGAGGATCACGCCGCCGACGGCGGGATGCCGCAGGCGCCTGACATCATCCTCGCCCAGCACCGGACCCGAAGGATCGATCACCGCCGGGCCGAGCGGCAGGCGCGCCCTTACGCGTCGCATTCCAGGATCACCGTGGCCGCGGCCAGGCCGCGCTCATCGGTCAGGGTCAGATGCGTGCGGCGGATGCCGCGCGTCTCGAGAAGCCTGGCCAGAGGCGCCGAGAACTCCAGCTGCGGCTTGCCCGAGCGCAGATTGCTGACCCAGACCCCGTGCCAGTTCGCCGGCGCGCGGATCCCGGTGCCGAGCGCCTTGGTGAAAGCCTCTTTGGCGGCGAAGCGCTTGGCGAGATACGACGCGGGCTTGGCATGCGCGCGGAAACGGCGCAACTCCGGCTCGCACAGGATGCGCTGCGCAAAGCGTACGCCGAAGCGCGCCAACGCACGCTCGACGCGCGGGATCTCGATCAGGTCGGTGCCGACGCCGTAGATCACCGCACCGCCTGCACCATGAGCTGCTTCATCTCGCGCACGGCCTCGCGCATGCCGACGAACACCGCGCGGCTCACGATGGCGTGGCCGATGTGCAGCTCGCGCAGGCCGGGCAGGCGCGCCACCGGCTCGACGTTGAAATAGTTCAGGGCGTGTCCCGCATTGAAGCGCATGCCGAGCGCGCGTATCGCCTCGCCGGCGCGCCGGATCTTCGCCAGCTCGGATTGCACCGCCGGGCTTTCCGCGTCCCTGCCCTTGGAGTGGAACGCCGTGGCATAGGGGCCGGTGTGCACTTCGCACACCGATGCGCCGATGCGCTGCGCGGCTTCGACCTGTTTCGCGTCGGCGTCGATGAACACCGAAACGATGATGCCCGCCGCGGCGAGGCGCTCGACCGCGCGGCGCAGCTTGTCTTCCTGCGAGGCGATGTCCAGTCCGCCCTCGGTGGTGATCTCGTGCCGCCCTTCCGGGACCAGCATCGCCATTTCCGGCTTGATGCGCCCGGCGATGGCCACCATTTCCTCGGTCGCCGCCATCTCCAGGTTGAGCCGGATATGCGTCAGTTCGCGCAGCCGGCGCACGTCTTCGTCCTGGATGTGCCGTCGGTCTTCGCGCAGGTGCACCGTGATGCCGTCGGCGCCGCCCAGGTGCGCCTCGACCGCCGCCCATACCGGGTCGGGCTCGTAGGTACGGCGCGCCTGGCGCACGGTCGCCACGTGATCCACGTTGACGCCGAGTTCGATCATAGGTCCTGCAGCTCCCGCAGCATGTCGCTCGTATGCAGCGTCTGTCCGGCGAGGCGCGCCGCGATCAAGCGGCGCATCAGGCGCCGCGACTCCTCGCGCGTCTCCTGGCGTGTGAAATCGCCGCGCGACATGTCGAGCAGCGTCTGCCCCGAGACCGTGAGCTCGTCGTCCGCCCCCGCCGGCCCGGCGTCGGTCTGCGCCAGAGGTCCGCGCTCCGGCAGGTACGCGTAGCGCGTCCCGGCCTGCACCGGCGCGCCGCTACCCGCATCCCGGTCCAGCGGCGGAGCATACCCGAGTTCGCGCAGCATCCTCAGCTCGAAGCCGCGCAGCACCCCGGCCGGATCGGCGCCAGCGCCGAGGTTCGCGATCGCGTCCGCGTAACCATCGAACAGCTCCTCGTGTGCATCCTCGCGCGCCAGCAGGCGCAGCAGCAGCTCGTTCATGTAGAAACCGCACATGAGCGCCATCCCCGACAGCGCGGGTTGTCCGCCGACCCACTCGGCCGCCGTGAGCGTGCCGAGCTCGCTCGAGGCGCTCCCGCTCTGGCGCAATGGGTGGAACGAGAGCAGCGTGCCGCGGATCGCCGAGCGCGGGCGGCGCGCGCCGCGCGCCAGCAGTCCCACGCGCCCGCGGTGGCGCGTGAAGGCCTCGACGATGAGGCTGGTTTCCTTGTACGGATAGCTGTGCAGGACGAACGCCGGCTCGTGCTCGGTGCGCCGGCGCATCAGGCGTACCCCAGCTGGCGCAACATGCGCGCGTCCTCGGACCAGCCGCGCCGGACCTTGATCCACACCTGCAGGAACACCTTGCCGCCGAACATGCGCTCCATGTCCTTGCGCGCCTCGGAGGCGATGCGCTTCAAGGTCGCGCCGTCGCGGCCGATGACGATCGGCTTGTGCGCCTCGCGCTCCACCCATAGCGTGGCGTCGATGCGGCGCATGCGGCCCTCCTCGCGAAAGCTGTCCACCATGACTTCGCAGCTGTACGGCAGCTCGTCGGCGAGGGCGCGGAACAGCTTCTCGCGCAGCAGCTCGGCGGCGAAGAAGCGCTCGTCGCGATCGGTCAGCAGGTCGGCCGGATAGAGCGGCGGCCCTTCAGGCAGC
>JBFFZT010000028.1:0-9719 GCA_041568535.1 Burkholderiales bacterium
GCGCGCGCGCGAGCTCATCGCGCGCGAGCGGGAGGAAGCGTGAAGACGCGCATCACCGAGCTCCTCGGCATCCGCTACCCGGTGTTCCAGGCGGCGATGAGCTGGGCCTCGTCCAACGCCCCGCTCGTCGTCGCGGTGTCGAACGCGGGCGCGATGGGCGTGATCGCCGCGGGACCCATGCGCCCGGACGATTTCCGCAGGGCGCTCGCCGATATCAAGGCGGGCACCGACAAGCCCTACGGCGTCAACATCCCGCTCACCAATCCGCGCGCGGGCGAGCTCCTCGACATCGCGCATGAAGCGCGCATCCCGGTAATGGTGGCCTCGCAAGGCGGGCCGCGCGAGCACCTCGCGCGCTTTCGCGCCATCGGCACCAAGTGGCTGCACGTCGTCGCCTCGGTCGAGCACGCGCACAAGGCCGAGGCCGCGGGGGTGGATGCGCTGGTGGTCGACGGCATGGAAGCCGGCGGACACCCGCCGCCGTCCGAGGTGACAACGCTGGTGCTCGTGCGCCGCGTGGTGAAGGCGGTGAAGCTGCCGGTGGTGGCGAGCGGCGGCGTCGCCGACGGCGCGGGCGTCGCGGCGCTGCTCGCGCTCGGCGCCGACGCGGTGCAGCTCGGCACGCGCTTCATCGCCACGCCCGAAGCGAGCGTGCACGAGAACTACAAGCGCGCGGTGCTCGCGGCAGACGTCGACGGCTCGACGCTGGTGGCGCGCGGGCGCCTGCCGATCCGGCAGCTGAAGAACCGGTTCGCCGAGAAGTTCAACGCCGCCGAGCGCGCCGGCGCGTCGCAGGCGGAGCTCGACGAAATCTTCAAGGCGGCGAGCCTGAAGCAGGCGGCGCTCGAGGGCGACGTCGAGTGGGGCAAGGTCGAAGCGGGGCAGTCGGCGGGGCTGGTGGACGAGATCCTGCCCGCGGCCGAAGTGGTGCGCCGCGTGGTGGCCGAGATGGAGGAGGCGCGCGCGCGCCTCGCGCGGCTGTGAGCGTGCTCCTCGTCAAGGACCAGGGCGCGGTGCGCGTGCTCACCCTGAACCGCCCGGACAAGCGCAACGCCCTGAACACCGAGCTGACGCAGGCGCTGCTCGACGCGCTGCGCACCGCGGACACCGTGGAAAGCGTGGGTTGCGTGGTGCTCGCCGGTGCCGGCAAGGCGTTCTGCGCCGGCGCCGACGTGACCGAGTTCGCCGGGCTCACCCCCGATCAGCAGTCCAGTGTCGAGGCGCGCGCCGAGCTCACCATGCAGCTGCACCTTGCCATCCCGAAGATGGCGAAGCCGGTGGTGACCGCGGTGCACGGCGCGGCGCTCGGCGGCGGCGCCGGGCTCGCCATCGCCGGCGACCTGGCGGTGATGGGCGAGGGCGCGGCGCTCGGCTACCCCGAGACGCGCCACGGCATCGTCGCCGCCATCGTCATGGCGAACCTGGTGCGCCAGGTCGGGCGCAAGGCGGCGTTCGAGCTGGTCGCGCTCGGCGAGCCGGTGGGCGCGGAGCGCGCACTCGCGCTCGGGCTCGTGAACCGCGTGGTGCCGCGCACGCAGGTGCTGAAGGAAGCCACGGCGCTGGCGGAGAAGCTGGCGGCCATCGGCCGACCGGCGCTGCAGCTCACCAAGCAGCTGTTCCATGAAGTGGCGGACCTGCCGCTCGAGCAGGCGCTCGCGCGCGGGCGCGAGGCCAACAAGAGGATGCGCGCGTTCCGCAAGCCATGAGCCATGGGCATCACGTACGCGCTCCTGGCGATGCTCGCCTTCGCCACCAACATCGTCATCACGCGCTTCGCCGTGGCGCGCATGCCGGTGGAGGCCGGGTTCTTCATCGTCCTGGCGACCAACATCCTGTTTCCGGCGGCGCTGTTCGCCGTGGAGCTCGGGGTGCGCGCGGCGCCGTACGGCTGGAACTGGAAGGGCGCGGGACTGTTCGCGATCAGCGGCGTGATCGGCACGTTCCTCGGCCGGCGCTTCCTGTTCGATACGGTGAAGCTGCTCGGGCCCTCGCGCGCGAGCGTGTTCCATTCGACCTCGCCCGCCTTCGCGCTGGTCGCGGCGTGGCTGCTCGCGGGCGAGCTGCTCAGCCCCTACGAGATCGCGCTGATGGCGCTGGTGTGGCTCGGCCTGTGGCTGACGCAGCCGCGCGCCGGGTCGCTGCACGCGCTCGCGCCGGAGACGGTGCGCAAGGGCTTCGTCGTCGGCCTCGCCACGGTGGCGGGCTTCGGCTTCGGCAACGTGGTGCGCGGCCTCGCCATGCGCGAGTGGAGCGAGGCGGCGCTCGGCACGGTGATCGCCTCGGTGGCGGCGCTCGCCTGCCAGTTCCTGTTCACGCGCAACTGGGCGCGCATCGGCGCGCAGCTGCGTGCCGCCGACCGCTCCGCCGTCCTGCTCTACACCGGCTGCGGCGTGTTCACCTCGCTCGGCTCGATCTTCATCGCGCTCGCCATGACGAAGATCGAGATCGCGCTCGCGGTGCTGGTGGTGCACACCACGCCCCTCGTCATCTTCCCGGTGAGCGTGTGGCTCCTGAAGAACCGCGAGGAGCTCACCGGGCGCACCGTGAGCGGCGCGGCGCTGGTGCTCGCCGGCATCGCGCTGCTGGCCATGAGGTAACTGCGCGCTGACATGAAGCCGCTCCAGCACCTGACGATCCTCGACCTGTCGCGCGTGCTGGCGTGCCCGTTCGCGAGCATGATCCTCGCCGAGCTCGGCGCCACGGTGATCAAGGTCGAGCAGCCCGGCGCGGGCGACGAGACGCGCGGCTTCGAGCCGCGGCTGGCAACCGACAGCGCCTACTACTTCGCCTGCAACCGCTCCAAGGCCTCCATCACGGTCAACCTGAGGAGCGACGGCGGACGCAAGATCATCCGCGAGCTCGCGCAGCAGGCCGACGTCCTGGTGGAGAACTTTCCGGTGGGCACGCTCGCGCGCCAGGGGCTGGACTACCCGGCGCTGTCGTCACTCAACCCGAAGCTCGTCTACGTCTCCTGCACCGGCTTCGGCCAGAGCGGGCCCTACGCGCCGAAGAAGGGCTACGACACCGTGTTCCAGGCGATGGGCGGGTTGATGAGCCTCACGGGCGAGAAGGGCGGCGGCCCGGTGAAGCCGGGGCTGCCGGTCGCCGACCTCACCTCGGGCCTGTGGGTGGCGATCGCCATCCTCGCCACGCTCGCCGGGCGCGAGCAGAGCGGGCGCGGCGCCTTCGTCGATTTTTCCATGCTCGACGGGCAGGTGAGCCTGCTCACCCTGGCCGCCGCGCGGTATTTCGCCTTGAACGAAGTGCCGCCGCGCCTGGGTACCGAGCACCCGGGGCGCGTGCCCTCGGCGACGTTTCGCTGCAAGGACGGCAAGTACGCGCACATCACCGCCAGCGACCAGCACTGGGCGGCCCTCTGCGAGGCGCTGCAAATGGTGACTGTCACCATTTACGACAGCAACGCTGCGCGCGTCGCGCATCGCGAGGAAGTGATGGCGGCGATGGCGGCCGCGATCGCGCAGCTGACGCGCGTTGAGCTGATCGCGAAGCTGGATGCGGCCGACGTGCCGGTCGGGCCGGTGAACGACGTCGCCGAGATCCTCGCCGACCCGCACGTGCGCGCGCGCAAGCTCGTCGGCAGCTTCGATTACCCGGGCGTGGGCGAGTTCAGGGCGCTCGCGCTGCCCTACAAGTTCCTCGGCTGGGACGACCCCGAGATCGGGCCGCCGCCCACGCTCGGCGCGCATACCGAATCGATCCTCAGGGAGCGCCTCGGCTACAGCGACGCGCGCATCGCCGAGCTGCGCGCGGCCAAGGCGATATGACGGTCCTCGTCGACGTGCGCGACGGCGTGGCGAGCCTCACGCTCAACCGCCCCGAGAGCCGCAACGCGCTCAACCTCGCGATGTGCGACGCGCTGATGAGTGCGGCCCAGGGCCTGGACGCGTCGGTGCGGCTGGTCTTCGTGCGCGGCAGGGGGCCGGTGTTCTGCGCGGGCGCCGACCTGAAGGAGCGCCAGGGCATGAACGAAGCCCAGGTGCGCGAGCGGCGCATGAAGGCGTTCGCCGCCTACGCGGTACTGGAAGCGTTGCCGATGCCGACGATCGCGGTGGTCGAAGGCGCCGCGGTGGGCTCGGGCTGCGAGATCGCGGCGGCCTGCGACTTCATCGTCGCCACGCCGCAGGCGTCGTTCCGCATTCCGGAGGCGATCCGCGGCACGGTGGGCGCGACGCAGCGCCTGCCGCGCATCCTCGGCAAGCGCCTCGCCAAGGACCTCATGTTCACCGGGCGCCTGCTTTCCGCCGACGAAGCCGAGCGCCACGGCCTGGTCGCGCGCCTGGTGCCCGCCGACCGGCTCGACGCCGTGCTCGCGGAGATCGCGCAGACCGTCTGCGCCGCCCCCCCGAACACGCTCGCGCTCGCCAAGCGCGCCATCGACCGCGGCGTCGAGCTCGATCCGAAAGGCGCGCTCGAGACCGAGCTCGCGGCGATCGAAGCGCAGCTCGCCGCCGGCGACTGGATGGGCAAGGCGTGAGCGGCTGGACGCCGCGCCCGCTCGGCGCGTTCCTCGCGGCGCAGCCGCCGCGCGCCGCGGCGCTGGTCACGCCGACGCGGCGCCTGGACTACGGCGCACTGCACGCGGCCGCGCAAAGCGTGGCGCGCGCCATGCACGGCCTGGGGCTGCGCAAGGGCGACCACGCCGCGATCCTGATGGGCAACGACGAGTACTGGCTCGCCCTGTTCTACGGCGCGGCGCTCCTCGGCGTGGTCACGGTGCCGGTGAACACGCGCTTCAAGGCCGCCGAGCTCGAGTTCTGCCTGAAGCAGGCCGATTGCCGCGCGATCTTCCTCGCGCCGACGTTCCTCGGCAACGACTACGCCGCCATGCTGCGCGCGGTCGAGTCGCGGCTGCCGCTGCTCGAGCACAGGATCGTGCTGGGCGAGGCGTCGTGGCGCGATTTCGCCGCGCTCGATCGCGGACGCGGGATTCCCGGCGACGTGCAGGCGGACGATCTTCTGCTCATCCAGTTCACCTCCGGCACCACCGCCTACCCGAAGGGCGTGATGCTCACGCACGACAGCATGCTGCGCAACGCCTGGGCCGCGGGCGAGCGCATCGGCGTGACGCCGCAGGACCGCTACTACAACTGCCGGCCGTTCTTCCACGTCGGCGGCTCGACGCTCTCGGCGCTGGCGTGCCTCGTCCATGGCGCGTGCCTGGTGACGCTGCCCGCCTTCGAGGCGGGCGCCGCGCTCGCCATGATGGAACAGGAGCGCTGCACGCTCACTTCCGGGAACGACACGATTTTCCAGCTGCTGCTGGGGCATCCGGACCTGCGCAAGCGCAAGCTCGCCCTGCGCGGGGGCTGGGCGGCGGCCGGGCCGCAGACCATGCGCCGGATCATCGGCGAGCTCGGCGCGAAGTACATCTGCGCCGCCTACGGCCTCTCGGAAGCCTCGCCCAACGTCGTCATGAGCGACTGGCGCGACGCGGAGGCGCTCCGGGTGCAGGGCCTCGCCACGCCGCTGCCCGAGCTGCAGCTGCGCACGCTCGAGGGCGAGATCCAGGTGCGCGGCTGGAGCCTGATGCGCGGCTATTACAACAACCCCGAGGCGACGGCGCAGGCCTTCACCGCGGACGGCTGGCTGCGCACCGGCGACCTCGGCGAGCTGCAGGCGGGCGGGCGGCTGCGCATGGTGGGGCGCCTGAAGGACGTGTTTCGCGTCGGCGGCGAGAACGTGGCGCCGGCCGAGGTCGAGGAGGTGCTGCTCGGTCACCCCGCGGTGCAGACGGCGCAGGTGGTCGGCGTGCCCGACGCGCGGCTGGGCGAGGTGCCGTGCGCCTATGTGACGCTCAGGGCGGGGCACAAGCTGACCGAGGACGCGCTGCTCGCCTGGACCCGGGCGCGCTGCGCGAGCTTTCGCGTGCCGCGCTACCTGCGCATCGTCCGCGACTTCGAGGCCGTCGGCATGACGGCGAGCGGCAAGGTGCAGAAGGGCCGGCTGCGCGAGTTCGCCATCAAGCAGTTCAAGCTGGCGTGAGGCGCGAGCGCGCGCTGGCGCTCGCGCTGCTCGCGCTCGCCATGCTGTGCTGGGCCGGCAACTGGGTGCTCGGGCGCGCGCTGCGCGACGGCGTGGAGCCGTTCACGCTCAACTTCGTGCGCTGGGCGCTCGCCACGCTGATCCTCGCGCCGTTCGCGCTGCCGGCGCTGCGCGGGCAGTGGCCGGTGATCCGCCGGCATTGGGGCATCCTGGTCCTGCTCGCGCTGACCGGCGTGTCGCTGTTCCATGCCATGGTGTACCTCGGCCTGAAGAGCACCACTACCGTCAACGCGATCCTGCTCAACTCGTCGCTGCCGCTGTTCATCCTCGCGTGCGCCTGGATCCTCGAGCGCGAGCGCTCGACGCCGCGCCAGCTCGGCGGCATGCTGCTGTCGCTCGCCGGCATCCTGGTGATCCTGTCGCGCGGCGAGCCGGCGAGCCTCGCGCGGCTCGAGGTGCACGCGGGCGACGCCTGGATCCTCGCCGCCATGCCGGTGTGGGGCGTGTACTCGGTGCTGCTCAAGCGCCGCCCGCCGCAGCTCGGCGGCGTGGCGTTCCTGTTCGTGATCTCGGCGCTGGGCACGCTGCTCCTCGTGCCCGCCGCGGTGATCTCGCCGCCGCGCTGGCCCGGCACCGAGGCCGCGCTCGGCGTGCTCTACATCGCCGTGTTCGCCTCGATCCTCGCCTTCATCTGCTGGAACCGCGGCGTGCAGATCGTCGGCGCCAACGTCGCCGGCTTCACGCTGCACCTGCTGCCGCTGTTCGGCACCGTGCTCGCGATCCTGTTCCTGGGCGAAGCGTTGCAGGCGTTTCACGCCGTGGGCTTCGCCACCATCCTCGCCGGCGTCGTCGTGGCGACGCGCGCCGGCCCCGCTCAGAACGGGAAGAACAGCGGAATCACGTAGAGGTAGCCCGCCCACATCAGCAGCGACAGCGGCACGCCCACCTTCACGAAATCGATGAAGCGGTAGCCGCCCGCGTGCAGCACCAGCAGGTTGGTCTGGTAGGCCATCGGCGTGGCAAAGCTGAGGTTCACGCCGGCGATGATGGCGATGACGAACGGCTCGGGCGCGAGACCGAGCTTGGCGGCGATGCCGATGGCGATCGGCGTGCCGATGATGCCGGCGGCGTTGTTTGACAGGATGTTGGTCAGCACCGCCATCAGCAGCATCAGCCCGCCGAGGATCGCGCTCGGCGACATGCCGGCGGTCGCCGCCACGAACAGCTCGGCGACGTAGCCGGTGGCGCCGGTGCGCGTGAGCGCGGTGCCGAGCGCGAGGCTCGTCACCACGATCATGATCACCTGCGCGGACAAGCCGCTGCCGGCCTCCTTCCAGGTGAGGCACCGCGTCGCCATCATCACCGCGACGCCGACCAGCGCCGAGACGCTGATCGGCAGCAGGCCGGTGGCGGCGGCGGCAATCACCGCGCCCATGATGGTCAGCGCAAGCCCCGCGCGCTCGGTGTCGGGCAGCTCGACCGAGGAGTCGAGCACCAGGAACGAGTGGTTCGACTTCATGCGCTTGATGTCGCCCACGCTGCCCTGCACCAGCAGCACGTCGCCGGTGCTGAGGACCACGTCGCCCAGCTCGCCGCGGCGGATCTCGTCGCGGAACTGGCCGCGGTGGATGGCGAGCACAAACAGGCCGTACTCGTCGGCGAAGCGCGAGCGCCGCACCGTCGAGGCGTTGAGCGGCGAGTCCTCGGTCACCACCACCTCGACCAGGCGCTGCTTGGCGTCCTCCTCGGTCGCCTTCGGCTCGCCCTCGGCCTCGGCCGCCTTCTCCTCCTTCTCCTCGCGCTCCTCGGCCGACTCCTCCTCCTGGTCGTGCAGCGGCGTGCCGAGCATGCCCTCGAGCTCCTTCAGCCGCTCGGGCGTGTCGCGCACCAGCAGCCGGTCGCCCGGCACGAACGTGAGCGAGGGCAGGCGCGCGAGCGTCGCGCCGCGCTCGCCGCGCTGCACGTCGAGCAGGCGCAGGTTGCCGCCGGCGAGCTTGCGCGCGTCGGCGAGCGTCTTTCCGGCGATCTTGCTGTCGTCCTCTACGTGCAGCATGGCGCTGAACAGGCGCGCCGACTTGTCGCTGATCAGCGCCGCGCGCTGCGGCAGCAGGCGCGGCGCCACCAGCCACAGGAACAGGATGCCGAAGAAACCGACCAGCGCGATCGGCAGCGCGAAATCGAACATGCCGAAGTTGCGCACGCCCATGTCGCGCGCCACCGACACCACCAGCAGGTTGGTCGAGGTGCCGATGGTGGTCATCGTGCCGCCGATGACCGTGGCGAGGCCGAAGGGCATCAGCACGCCCGAGGGCGAGGACTTGGCGCTCAGGGTCACGCCGACCAGGATCGGCAGCAGCATCACCACGATCGGCGTGTTGTTCACCACCGCGGAGAGCGCGGCCGCCACCAGCATGGTGAAGAGGAGCGAGATCGCGGGTCCGGTCTGCCACACGCGCGCGAGGATGCGCGCCACCGGCTGCAGCGCGCCGGTGGTCTCGAGTCCCTTGCCGAGCACCATGAGCGCGCACACCGCCACCAGCGCCTCGTGGCCGAAGCCGGCGAACAGGTCGCCCGGGCGCAGCTGCCCCGCCGCGTCCGCATACGGAAAGATCTGGAATCCCGCGACCAGGACGATGAACACCAGCAGGCTGGACGTCTCGAGCGCGATGCGGTCCTGCGCGAACAGCACCAGCGCGAAGACGGTGAGCGCCATGACGGCGAGCGCGTGCGGATCGGGCAGTTCGGGCATGCGTGCGATCTCAAGTCGATAGAATCGCAGCATCGTACACGCGAGCCGCGTCGGGAGTGCAGCCATGGCCGAAGTCATCGACACGCCGCCCTGGGAGAGGCTAGAAGCGCTGGCGCAGGCCCGCGACGCCAGGGGCCTCGAAGCTTACGTCGAGTCCATCGGGCCGAGCGAGGCGTTCCGCGCGCTGCTGCGCCTCGAGCCCGAGGCGCGCGAGCGCGTGCTGACCACGCTCTCGCCCGAGGACGCGGCCGACCTGATCGAGGAGATCCCCGAGGAGCACGCCGCCGACCTGATCGAGGAGCTGGAGGTGAAGGACGCGGCCTCCATCGTCAGCGAGATGGAGAGCGACGAGCAGGTCGACGTGCTGGCCAACCTCTCGCCCGAGGACGCCGAGGCGATCCTCGCCCGGATGACGCCCGAGGAAGCCCGGCACGCGCGGACCATGCTGCCTTACCCGCGCGACGTCGCCGGCGGCCTGATGGTGACCGAGTACCTGTCGTACCCCGACACCGCGACGGTGCGCGACGTGATCGAGGACCTGAACCGGCGGACCGAGGAGGGCCTCGCCGAGGGTCTGCACGCGTACGTGGTCTCCGGGGCGGGGCGCTTCGTCGGCGCGCTCGACCTGCGCGGCCTGGTGCTGGCGCGCCGCGAAACGCAGCTCGCGCAACTGCTCAGGCCCGCGGCGCAGGTGCAGGCCGAGGCAACGCTGGACGAGCTCGAGGCGTTCTTCGACCGCGAGGACGCCGCCGCGGTGCCGGTGGTCGACGCGCGCCAGGCGCTGCTCGGCGTCGTGCGGCGCGAGGACGTGGCCGAGGAGGTCGCCGCGCGCGCCGAGAACGACCACCGCAAAATGCAGGGCATCGTCGGCGGCGACGAGATCCGCTCGCTACCGGTGGCGGTGCGCTCGCGGCGGCGGCTGCAGTGGCTCTCGGTCAACATCCTGCTCAACCTGGTCGCCGCCAGC
>JBFFZT010000029.1:0-9717 GCA_041568535.1 Burkholderiales bacterium
GAGGCTCGTCGAGTCGCGCGCATCGTGCCCGGCCATGGCGTTCAGCAGCAGCGCCAGGTCGGCGGCGCTGCGCGCGAGCGGCCCGCCCTGGTCGAGCGAGGAGGCGAAGGCGACCATGCCGTAGCGCGAGACCACGCCGTAGGTCGGCTTCAGGCCGCATACGCCGGTGAGCGCCGCCGGCTGGCGGATCGAGCCGCCGGTGTCGGTGCCGGTGGCCGCGGGCGCCATGCGCGCGGCCACCGCCGCCGCCGAGCCGCCCGAGGAGCCCCCGGGCACGCGCGAGCGGTCCCAGGGGTTGCGCACCGGCCCGAAGTGCGAGGTCTCGTTGGACGAGCCCATGGCGAACTCGTCCATGTTGGTCTTGCCGAGCAGCACCGCGCCGGCGGCATCCAGGCGCTCGATCACGTGCGCGTCGTAGGGGCTGGTGTAGTGCTCGAGCATCCTCGAGCCGCAGGTGGTGCGCAGCCGCTGCGTGCAGAAGATGTCCTTGTGCGCGATCGGGATGCCGGTGAGCGGCCCGGCGGCGCCGCGCGCGAGGCGCGCATCGGCCGCGCGCGCCTGCGCCAGGCTGACCTCTTCGTCCACCGTGATGAACGCGTTGAGCGACGCGTTGAGGGCCCGGATGCGCCCGAGGTGCAGCTGCGTCAGCTCGACGCTGGACACGCGCCGCTCGCCCAGCGCCGCCCGCAGCTCGCCGAGGCCGGAATCGAGCACTTACTCGATCACTTTCGGCACCAGGTACAGCCCGTCCGCGACCGCGGGCGCCACGGCCTGGAACGCGCCGCGCCGGTCGGTTTCCGTGACCGCGTCGGCGCGCAGCGGCTGGCCCTGCGGCAGCTGGGCATCGAGCGCGTGCGACATCGGCTCGATGCCTTCGGTGTCCACCGCCTGCAGCTGGTCAATGAGGCCGAGCACCCGGTTCAGGCGCTCGAGCACGGTGGCGGACTGGTCGGCGCGCAGGTCGATGCGCGCAAGCCGCGCGATGCGCCGGATCTGGTCGGGAGATAGCGACATTGCGCTGCGCCAAAAAAGGGGTTCCGGGGCCGGTCCTGCGCTTGCTCGGGGCTTGGTTGCGAGTATTATATGCCCTTTGGCGACACAGCCTTAGCGAACAAAGTTAAGGCGCAACCAAGAAAGCGGCGACCACCACGAACATGTTCGGATTTCTGCGCAGCTATTTCTCCAACGATCTCGCGATCGACCTGGGCACGGCGAACACGCTCATCTACGTGCGCGGCAAGGGCATCGTGCTCGACGAGCCCTCGGTGGTCGCGATCCGCCAGGAAGGCGGCCCGAACGCGAAGAAGACGATCCAGGCGGTCGGCAAGGAAGCCAAGATGATGCTCGGCAAGACGCCGGGCAACATCGTCGCCATCCGCCCGATGAAGGACGGCGTGATCGCCGACTTCACCATCACCGAGCAGATGCTCAAGCAGTTCATCAAGAAGGTGCACGACAACAAGCTGTTCTCGCCGAGCCCGCGCATCATCATCTGCGTGCCGTGCGGCTCGACGCAGGTCGAGCGCCGCGCGATCCGCGAGAGCGCGATCGGCGCGGGCGCCGGCCAGGTGTACCTGATCGAGGAGCCGATGGCCGCGGCGATCGGCGCCGACCTGCCGGTGGCCGAGGCCACCGGCTCGATGGTGGTCGACGTCGGCGGCGGCACCACCGAAGTCGGCGTGATCTCGCTCGGCGGCATGGTGTACTCGGGCTCGGTGCGCGTCGGCGGCGACAAGTTCGACGAGGCGATCATCAACTACATCCGCCGCAACTACGGCATGCTGATCGGCGAGACCACCGCCGAGACCATCAAGAAGGAAATTGGCTCCGCCTTTCCGGGGAGCGAAGTGCGCGAGATGGAAGTCAAGGGCCGCAACCTCGCCGAGGGCATCCCGCGCAGCTTCACCATCAGCTCCAACGAAATCCTCGAAGCGCTCACCGAGCCGCTCAACCAGATCGTCGGCGCGGTGAAGTCCGCGCTCGAGCAGACCCCGCCCGAGCTGGGCGCCGACATCGCCGAAAAGGGCATGGTGCTCACCGGCGGCGGCGCGCTGCTGCGGGACCTGGACCGCCTGTTCATGGAAGAGACCGGGCTGCCGGTGATCGTCGCCGACGACCCGCTCACCTGCGTGGTGCGCGGCTCGGGCAAGGCGCTCGAGAAGATGGAGTACTTCGGCCCCATCTTCACCAACGACTGAGCGCAGGGGACGTCCGCGCCCGCGGCCGCCCCCTGCTTCGCGATGGAGCACACGCCCCCGCCCTTCTTCGTACGCGGCCCCGCTCCCCTCGTCCGGCTCGCGTTCTTCGCTTCGCTTTCGCTGACGCTCCTCGTGCTCGACGCGCGCTTCGGCTATGCCGAGGCGATCCGCAGCGTGCTGGCGCTCGCCGCCTATCCGATCCAGCAGGCAGCGCGCCTGCCGGTGACGGTGGCCGAGGGCGTCGCCGAGTACTTCGCCAGCCAGGCGCGCCTGCGCGAGGAGAACGCGGCGCTGCGCGCGCGCCTGCTCGCCTCGACGCTCGATGCGCAGCGCTTCGAGTCGGCGGCGGCCGAGGCTTCCAACCTGCGCCGCCTCATCGGCGCCGCCGAGCGCCTGGAGCGCAAGGCGCTCGCCGCCGAGATCCTGTACTCCGGGCGCGATCCGTTCGCGCGCAAGGTGATCGTGGACCGCGGCGCGCAGCACGGCGCGCGCCCGGGCGCGCCGGTGGTGGACGACACCGGCGTCATCGGCCAGCTCACGCGCGCGCACGCGTTCGTGTCCGAGGTGACGCTGCTCACCGACAAGAACCAGGCGATTCCGGTGCAGGTGCTGAGAAACGGACTGCGCGCCATCGCCTTCGGCGGCGGCGCCTCGGGACTGCTCGAGCTGCGCTACATGGCGGCGAACGCCGACGTCGAAAGCGGCGACATGCTGGTCACCTCGGGCATCGACGGCACCTACCCGCCGGGCCTGCCGGTGGCCACGGTGCAGCGCGTCGAGCGCGACGCCGCGTACACGTTCGCGCGCGTGCTGGCGCAGCCGGTCGCCGGCATCGAGCGCGGCCGCTACGCACTGCTGCTCTCCGCGGGCGCGCGCCCGCCCGATTACCCCGAAGACGCCGCCGACAAGAAGGGCGCGAAGACGCGCCGCGCGCGAAAGGCCGCCGATGGCCGCTGACCGCTCGCAGCACATCCTGATGCCGGTGCGCACCGGCACCATCGTCGCGTCCTTCGCCGCCGCGCTGCTGCTCGCGTTCATGCCGTGGCCGAACGTCATGCTGACGCCCGACTTCGTCGCGCTGACGCTCGCCTTCTGGTGCGTGCGCCAGCCGCGGCGCGTCGGCCTCGCCACCGGCTTCGCGCTCGGCCTGCTGGTCGACGCGGGCAACGGCGTGCTGCTCGGGCAGCACGCCCTCGCCTATTCGGCGCTCGCCTTCGCCGCCATCGGGCTGTCGCGCCGCATCCTGTGGTTCGACGTGTGGAGCCAGATGCTGCACGTGCTGCTGCTGCTCGAGGGCGCGCAGGCCGTGGCGCTCGGCGTGCGCCTGGCCGCGGGCGCCGAGTTCCCGGGCTGGTCGCTGTTCGTCGGCCCGGCGCTCGCGGTGCTGCTGTGGCCCGTGGTGACCTGGATCCTCCTGCTGCCGCAGCGCCGGCCCGCGCTGCTCGACGAGCGCCGGCCGCTATGAGAGCCGCCGAGCTGCGCAACACCGAAGGCGAGCTGCGCGCCTTCCAGGTGCGCCTGGGCGTGGCGGGCCTCGCGGTGCTGGTCGCCTTCGTGCTGCTGCTGGCGCGCTTCGTCTGGCTGCAGGTGCTGCAGCACGACGCCTACAGCGCCAAGGCCGAGGAGAACCGCATCGCCATCGTGCCGCTGCCCCCCAACCGCGGCCTGATCCTCGATCGCAACGGCGAGGTGCTGGCGCGCAACTACCTCGCCTACACGCTGGAGATCTTCCCGGCGCAGGTGCGCAATCTCGAGGCCACCATCAACCAGCTCGCCGCGTTCGTCGACATCCAGCCGCGCGACCGCGCGCGCTTCCGCAAGCTCCTGCAGGAAACGAAGAACGCCGAGAGCCTGCCGATCCGCACGCGCCTGTCGGACGAGGAGGTGGCGCGCATCGCCGCCAACCGCTGGCGCTTCACCGGCGTGGACATCAAGGCGCGCCTGTTCCGCCGCTACCCCTACGGCGAGCTCGCCTCGCACGTCATCGGCTACATCGGGCGCATCACCACCGCCGACCTGGAGAGCCTCGAGGCGGACAACGTCGCCGCCAACTACCGCGGCACCGACTACATCGGCAAGGCGGGCATCGAGGCGAGCTACCAGCAGGAGCTGCACGGCGTGACCGGCTTCGAGCGCCTCGAGATCGACGCCACGGGCCGCGGCATCCGCGCGCTCTCGCGCACGCCGGCGCAATCCGGCAACAACGTCGCGCTCACGCTCGACATCCGCCTGCAGGAAGTGGCCGAGCGCGCCTTCGGCGAGCGCCGCGGCGCGCTGGTGGCGATCGAGCCCGCCAGCGGCGGGGTGCTCGCCTTCGTCTCCAGCCCGGGCTACGACCCGAACCTGTTCGTCGACGGCATCGACCCCGAGAGCTGGCAGGCGCTGATGAGCTCGCCCGACCGCCCGCTCAACAACCGCGCCCTCGCCGGGCTGTACCCGCCGGGCTCGACCTTCAAGCCGTTCATGGCGCTCGCCGCGCTCGAGCTGGGCAAGCGCACGCCGCGCACCTCGATCTCCGATCCGGGCTACTTCGTGTTCGGCGACCGGCGCTTTCGCGACTCCAAGCCCGGCGGCCACGGCACCGTCGACATGTACAAGTCGATCGTCGTGTCCTCCGACGTCTACTACTACATGCTCGCCAACGACATGGGCATCGACGCCATCGCCGGCTTCATGAAGCGCTTCGGCTTCGGCGCGCGCACCGGCATCGACCTCGAGGGAGAGGCCGCGGGCGTGCTGCCCTCGCCGGAGTGGAAGCTCGCGCGCTTCTCGCAGCGCGAGCAGCAGAAGTGGTACCCCGGCGAGACCATCTCCATCGGCATCGGCCAGGGCTACAACGCCTACACGCCGCTGCAGCTGGCGCAGGCGCTCGCCACGCTCGCCAACAACGGCGCCATGTTCCGGCCGCGGCTGGTGTCGCACGTCGACAATCCGCGCACCGGCGAGCGCCGCTACTTCGAGCCGCAGCTCGTGCGCCAGGTGCAGCTGCAGCCCGAGCACGTCGCCGTGATCAAGAAGGCGATGGCGGGCGTCAACCTCGAAGGCACCGCGGCGCGCTCGTTCGCGGGCGCCCAGTACACGAGCGGCGGCAAGACCGGCACGGCGCAGGTCATCGGCATGAAGCAGGGCGAGAAATACGAAGAGGAGAAGGTCGCCGAGCGCCTGCGCGACCATTCGCTGTACATCGCGTTTGCGCCGCTCGAGGGGCCGAAGATCGCGCTCGCCGTGCTGGTCGAGAACGGCGGCTTCGGTGCGCGCGCCGCGGCGCCCATCGCGCGCACGGTGCTCGACTACTACCTGCTCGGCAAGCTGCCGCGCGAGCCGCGGCGCGCGGTGCCCGAGGCCGAGGTGCAGACCGACGCGGAGAGCGACTGATGGAAATCGCCGGCTATCCCCTGCGCCGGCTGCGCGCGCGCGTCATCGAGGGCATCGATCCCGCGCTGTTCGGCCTGGCGTTGGCGCTCTCCCTGCTCGGCCTGGGCGTGCTGTATTCCGCCAGCTACGAGAACGCCGCGCGCGTGGCCAACCAGCTCGGCAACCTCGCCGTGGCGCTCGCCGCGATGTGGGCAGTGGCGCAGGTGCCGCCGCAGACGCTGGCGCGCCTTGCGCTGCCGGCGTACTGCGCGGGCATCGCGCTGCTCGTGGCCGTGGCGCTGGGCGGCGAGGTGGTGAACGGCGCGCGCCGCTGGCTGAATCTCGGCGTGCTGCGCTTCCAGCCTTCGGAGATGATGAAGATCGCGCTGCCGATGATGCTGGCGTGGTACTTCCATCGCCGGGAAGGCGCCGTGCGGCTGCGCGACTTCGGCGTCGCCGCCGCGCTGCTCGCGCTGCCGGTGGCGCTGATCGCGCGCCAGCCCGACCTCGGCACGGCGCTGCTCGTCACCGCGGCGGGCTTCTTCGTGATCTTCCTCGCCGGCGTGGGCTGGAGGCTGCTCGCGGGCGTGACAGTGGTCGGGCTCGCCGGCATGGTGCCGCTCTGGGGCGTGCTGCACGACTACCAGCGCCGCCGCATCCTCACGCTGCTCGATCCGTCGCAGGATCCGCTCGGCGCGGGCTACCACACCATCCAGTCCACCATCGCCGTGGGCTCCGGGGGCATCGCGGGCAAGGGCTGGCTGAACGGCTCGCAGACGCACCTCGAGTTCATCCCCGAGCGCCACACCGATTTCATCTTCGCCGTGTACTCCGAGGAGTTCGGGCTGGTGGGCAACGTGCTGCTGCTCGCGCTGTACGCGCTGCTCGTCGCGCGCGGCCTCGCCATCGCCGCGCAGGCGGCGACGCTGTTCGGGCGGCTGCTCGCGGGCAGCGTAACCCTGATCTTTTTTACCTACGCCTTCGTCAACATGGGCATGGTGGCGGGCATCCTGCCCATCGTCGGCGTGCCGCTGCCCTTCATCTCGTACGGCGGCACGGCGCTGACGACGCTGTTCATCGGCATCGGTGTGCTGATGAGCATCCAGCGCCATCGCAAGCTCGTCCAGACCTGAGTATTGCGCAGCAGCACGATTTTGAAATCGGCATCCGCATGGTGAAACGATGCCGTCCTAAGTCCCTGTAAATCCTTGTTTTCGGACTGTTAAAGCGGTGCCCGCCGCGTTGTTGCTGCGCGCCATTTCTCTGGGCTAAGGTCGAAGGGACGCGCTTTCTCCCCTAACCAAAGGAATCCCATGCAGAAACGTGACCAGGAAATCGCCGCACTCAACAAGGACTGGGCCGAGAACCCGCGCTGGCAGGGCGTGAAGCGCGGCTACAGCGCCGAGGACGTGGTGCGGCTGCGCGGCAGCGTGAAGATCGAGCACACGCTGGCGCGACTGGGCGCGGAAAAGCTCTGGCGCCTGTGCCGCGAGCGCGACTTCGTGAACTCGCTCGGCGCGCTGACCGGCAACCAGGCGATGCAGCAGGTGAAGGCGGGCGTGCCCGCGATCTATCTTTCGGGCTGGCAGGTGGCCGCCGACGCGAACGACTCGCTCTCGATGTACCCGGACCAGTCGCTGTACGCGACGACCTCGGTGCCCTCGGTGGTGAAGCGCATCAACAACGCGCTCATGCGCCAGGACCAGATCCAGACCATGGAAGGCAGCGGTGACATCGACTGGTTCGCGCCGATCGTCGCCGACGCCGAGTCGGGCTTCGGCGGCGTGCTGAACGCCTTCGAGCTGATGAAGGCGATGATCGAGGCGGGCGCCGCGGGCGTGCACTTCGAGGACCAGCTCGCCTCGGTCAAGAAATGCGGCCACATGGGCGGCAAGGTGCTGGTGCCGACGCAGGAAGCGGTGCAAAAGCTCGTCGCCGCGCGGCTCGCGGCCGACGTGATGGGCGTGCCGACGGTGCTGCTCGCGCGCACCGACGCGGAGGCCGCCGACCTCGTCACCACCGACGTGGACGAGAACGACAAGCCGTTCCTCACCGGCGAGCGCACCGCGGAAGGCTTCTACCGCACGAAAAAGGGCTTCGAGCAGGCGCTGTCGCGCGGCCTCGCCTACGCCGAGTTCGCCGACATGGTGTGGTGCGAGACCGGCACGCCGGACCTCGCGTTCGCCAAGAGGTTCGCCGAGGGCATCCGCCGCAAGTACCCGGGCAAGATGCTCGCCTACAACTGCTCGCCCTCGTTCAACTGGAAGAAGAACCTGGACGACGCCACCATCGGCAAGTTCCAGCGCGAGCTCGGCGCCATGGGCTACAAGTTCCAGTTCATCACGCTCGCCGGTTTCCACTCGCTCAACTACTCGATGTTCGAGCTGGCGCACGGCTACGCGCGCGACAACATGAGCGCCTTCGTCGCGCTGCAGGAAAAGGAGTTCGCGGCGGCGGCCAAGGGCTTCACCGCGGTCAAGCACCAGCGCGAGGTCGGCACCGGCTACTTCGACGAGGTGAACCAGGTGGTCTCCGGCGGCAAGGCCTCGACCAGCGCGCTGCACGGCTCGACTGAGGACGCCCAGTTCTTTGACGAACGCGCCCAGCGCGTTGGCGAGGAAAAGGTGAAGAAGGTCGCCTGAGTTGACGGCGCCGGCGAAGGTCCTGCCCATCCACGCGGCGCGCGGCGAGCGCGCCGCCGAGGTGGCGCGCGCGATCCTCGCCGGGTTCGATCGCCACTACCGCCTGTTCCGCGAGGCCTCGGCGCGCGCGAAGCTCCTGTTCGAGCGCGCCGACTGGGCGGCGCTGCGCGAGCTCGCCAGCGAGCGCATCCTGATGTATGACCAGCGCGTGCAGGAAGCGGTCGACGCGGTGCGCGCGCGCTTTCCCGAGGCCGAAACCGACGAGTCGCTGTGGCCGGCGATCAAGCTCGCCTACATTCCGCTGCTGCACGAGCACCGCCAGCCCGAGTGCGCCGAGACCTTCTACAACTCGGTCGCCTGCCAGGTGCTGCACCGGCGCTACTATCGCAACGAGTTCATCTTCTGGCGCCCGGCAGTGGCCACCGAGCACCTCGAGGGCGACGAGCCGGCCTACCGCAGCTACTATCCGCGCGCCGGCAGCGGGCTGCGCGCCACGCTCGAGCGCATCGTGCGCGATTTCGCGCTCGCCAACCCGTTCGAGGACCTGCCGCGCGACCTGCGCAGCGTCGTGCGCGCGCTGCGCGCGCGCTTCCCGCGCCCGGCGCGCGCCCGGCCCAGCCTGCAGATCCAGGTGGTGGGGTCGCTCTTCATCCGCAACAAGGCGGCCTACATCGTGGGCAAGATCGTCAACGGCAGCGAGGAGGTGCCCTTCGCCGTGCCGATCCTGCAGAACGCGCGCGGCGCGCTGTACCTCGACGCGCTGCTCCTCGACACCGACCGGCTGGTGGTGCTGTTCTCCTTCGCGCGCGCCTACTTCTTCGTCGACATGGAGGTGCCGGCGGCGACCGTGTCGTTCCTGCGCCAGCTGATGCCGAGAAAGCCGCGCGCCGAGATCTACATGAGCGTGGGCCTCGCCAAGCAGGGCAAGACCATGTTCTACCGCGACCTGTTCTACCACCTGAAGCATTCCACCGACCAGTTCGAGGTGGCGCCGGGGATCAAGGGCATGGTGATGCTCGTCTTTACGCTGCCGTCCTTTCCCTACGTGTTCAAGGTGATCCGCGACCACGTCGCGCCGCCCAAGGAAATGGACCGGCAGACGGTGCTCGACAAGTACCTGCTGGTGAAGATGCACGACCGCGTCGGGCGCATGGCCGACACGCTGGAGTACTCGCTGGTGGCGCTGCCGCTGGAGCGCTTCTCGGCCGCGCTGCTCGACGAGCTGAAGGCCGAAGCGGCCTCGAACATCGAGTTCGAGGACGACAAGATCGTCATCAAGCACATGTACATCGAGCGGCGCATGCAGCCGCTCAACCTGTATCTCGAGGAGGCGATCGGCGACGGCGCCACCGAGCGCGTGCGCCAGGCGCTGCACGAGTACGGCGACGCCATCAAGGAGCTCGCCGGCGCCGGCATCTTCCCGGGCGACATGCTGCTGAAGAACTTCGGCGTCACGCGCCACGAGCGCGTCGTGTTCTACGACTACGACGAGATCGCCTACATGACCGAGTGCAACTTCCGCA
>JBFFZT010000030.1:0-9699 GCA_041568535.1 Burkholderiales bacterium
ATCGGCTATGCCCAAGAAAAATGAATAAGTTATACGTATCTTATACATTAGCCGGCCATATGTAAACACTTTATTGTACAAATATTGTGCGTTAACGCACAGCCGGGCACAAGGGGGTTCGCTCTGCCGAAGGCACTACACTGCGCGCGTGACGATCCCCACGCCCTTCACCGCCGCGAGCGCCGTCGTGCGTCCCGAGTGGATCGACTACAACGGCCACATGAACGTGGGCTACTACCACGTCGCTTTCGACGTCGCGGCCGACGTGTTCTTCGAGTTCCTCGGGCTGAGCCCCGAGTTCCGCGAGCGCCACGGCTCGACCACGTTCGCGCTCGAAGCGCACCTCAACTTCCTGCGCGAGGTGAAGCAAGGGGATGCGCTACGCTTCGAGGCGCGGCTGCTCGACCATGACGCGAAGCGCATTCACTTCTACATGGAAATGTTCCATGCCGGCGAGGGCTTCCTTGCCGCCTCGTATGAGTCGCTGAGCGCGCACGTCAGCGTGGCGCAGCGGCGCACCGCGCCGATGCCGCCCGAGCTGCTCGAGCGTCTGTCAAAGATCAAGGCAGCGCACGCCGTGCTGCCGCGTCCCTGGCAGGTCGGCCACGTGATATCCGCGAAGCCGCTGCGATGACCAACGTTGATGATCCGCACGAGGCCGGGCTGCTGGAGTCGGTCCGCGAGCTCGGACCCGCGATCGCCGCGGCGGCCGACGAGATCGAGCGCCTGCGCGACATCCCCGATGCGCTGTTCGATCGCCTGATCGAGCGTGACCTGTTCCGGCTGCTGCTGCCGCGCGAGTACGGCGGCGCCGAACTGGATCCGCCGCGGTACGTGCGCCTCCTGGAGGAGGTCGCGAAGTCCGACGCGAGCGTCGCCTGGTGCCTCGGCCAGAACAACGTCTGCGCCATGGTCGCCGCGTACCTGGAGCCGGCGGCGGCAAGGGAGATTTTCGATTCGCCCCGCGCGATCCTGGCCTGGGGACCCGGGCCCGGCGAGGCCCGCGTGACCGAGGGCGGGTACCTGCTGAGCGGCAAGTTCGACTTCGCGAGCGGCAGCCGCCACGCGACCTGGCTGGGGGCGCACGTGCCCGTCATCGAGCCCGACGGCTCGCGCCGCGCGGGCCCCGACGGGTCAGCGCGGCTGCATACCCTGCTCTTCCCGCGCTCGCAGGCGCAGGTGCACGACAACTGGCGCGTGCTCGGGCTGCGCGGCACCGGCAGCGACAGCTACAGCGTGTCCGGCGTGCGGGTGCCCGATGCGCGGATCCTCGTGCGCGACAATGCCGCGGCGCTGCGGCAGAAGGGGCCGCTGTACGTGTTCACCCAGAGCCACCTGTACGCGTCGGGCTTCGCGTCGGTCGCGCTGGGCATCGGACAGGCCTGCCTCGATGCGTTCGTCGGCACCATCCGCGATACGGTGCCGCGCGGCGCGAGCCGCTCGCGCGGCGCGAACAACGTGGTGCAGAGCGAGGTGGCGCAGGCCGAAGCGCGCCTGCGCTCCTCGCGCATGTTCCTGCGCGGGTCGCTGGAAGAGATCTGGTCCGGGGTGGTGCGCAGCGGCGCGATGACCGACGAGCAGCGCCTCACCATCCGCCTGGCGAGCACCTGGGCGATCCAGCAGGCGCGCGAAGCGGTGACCGCGCTCTACATGGCGGCCGGCGCGCTGGCGATATTCGAATCGCAGCCGTTCGAGCGCCGCTTCCGGGACATCCACACGCTGTGCCAGCAGCTGCAGGGCCATGCCGCGCACTTCGAGACCGTGGGCCAGATGCGCATGGGGATGCAGCTGGAGCGGGCCCTGTTTACGTTCTGAGCGCTACATGCTCCTGCGGTACTGGCCGCCCACCTCGAACAGGGCGTGGGTGATCTGCCCGAGCGAGCACACGCGCACCGCGTCCATCAGCACCGCGAAGACGTTCTCGTCCTTGATTACCGCCTGACGCAGCCGCTCGAGCATCTCGGGCGCCGCAGCCTTGTGCTTCGAGTGAAACTCCCTTAGCCGCTTGAGCTGCGACTGCTTCTCCGCTTCGCTCGAGCGGATGAGCTCGATCTTCTGCGGCACGGCCTCGCCGAGCGGGTTACGGAACGTGTTGACGCCGACGATCGGGTACGAGCCGTCGTGCTTGCGGTGCTCGTAGAGCATCGATTCTTCCTGGATCTTGCCGCGCTGGTAGCCCGTCTCCATGGCGCCGAGCACGCCGCCGCGCGCGCTGAGCGCCTCGAACTCCTTCAGCACCGCTTCTTCCACCAGGTCGGTGAGCTCGTCGATCACGTAGCTGCCCTGGTTGGGGTTCTCGTTCTTTGCCAGGCCCCACTCCTTGTTGATGATGAGCTGGATCGCCATGGCGCGGCGCACCGAATCCTCGGTCGGCGTGGTGATGGCCTCGTCGAAGGCGTTGGTGTGCAGCGAGTTGGTGTTGTCGTAGGTCGAGATCAGCGCCTGCAGCGTGGTGCGGATGTCGTTGAAAGCGATCTCCTGCGCGTGCAACGACCGACCCGAGGTCTGCGAATGGAACTTGAGCTTCTGCGAGCGCTCGTTGGCCCCGTAGCGCTCGCGCAGCGCCACCGCCCAGATGCGCCGCGCCACGCGCCCGAGCACCGCGTACTCCGGGTCCATGCCGTAGGAGAAGAAGAACGACAGGTTCGGCGCGAAGTCGTCGATGTGCATGCCGCGCGCGAGGTAGGCCTCGACGAAGGTGAAGCCGTTGGCGAGCGTGAAGGCGAGCTGCGAGATCGGGTTCGCGCCGGCCTCGGCGATGTGGTAACCCGAGATCGACACCGAGTAGAAGTTCTTCACCCCGTGATGGATGAAGTGCTCCTGGATGTCGCCCATCACCTTGAGCGAGAACTCGGTGGAGAAGATGCAGGTGTTCTGACCCTGGTCTTCCTTGAGGATGTCGGCCTGCACCGTGCCGCGCACGGTGGCGAGCGTCCAGGCGCGGATCTTCTGCGCCTCGTCCTCGGTGGGCTCGCGGCCGTTGTCTTGCCTGAACTTCTCGAGCTGCTGGTCGATCGCCGTGTTGAAGAACATGGCGAGCAGCGTCGGCGCCGGGCCGTTGATGGTCATCGAGACCGAGGTCGCCGGGTCGCACAGGTCGAAGCCCGCGTACAGCACCTTCATGTCCTCGAGCGTGGCGATCGACACGCCCGAGTTGCCCACCTTGCCGTAGATGTCGGGCCGCTCGTCCGGATCGAAGCCGTACAGCGTCACCGAGTCGAAGGCGGTGGACAGGCGCTTCGCCGGCATGTCCTTGGACAGGAGGTGAAAGCGCTTGTTGGTGCGGAACGGGTCGCCCTCGCCCGCGAACATGCGCGTCGGGTCCTCGTTCTCGCGCTTGAAGGCGAACACCCCCGCGGTGAAGGGGAAGGACCCGGGCACGTTCTCGCGCAGCTGCCAGCGCAGGATCTCGCCGTGGTCCTCGAACTTCGGCAGCGCCACCTTGGGCACCTTGGTGCCCGAGAGCGTGGCCGAGTTGAGCCGCGTGCGTACTTCCTTGCCGCGGATCTTCACCACGTACTCGTCCCCGGTGTAGGCCTGCACCGTCTGCGGCCACATCTCGAGCAGCTTCTTCGAGCGCGCATCGAGCGCCCCATCCTTCTCGGCGGCGAGGCGCTCGAGCTCGGCGATGCCGCTCATGCGTTTCGCCGCCAGCAGCTGCTGACGCTCGCGCGCGAGCGTCACTTGCTGCACGCCGTGCGCGTGGTAGGCGCGCACGCCTTCCGCAATCTCGGCGAGGTAGCGCGCGCGCTTCGGCGGCACGATGGCGTGCACGTTGGAGGACACGGGGCTTTCGGGCCGCGGCAGGCGGCCCGCAGCGAGCTTGAGTCCCTTCGCCTTCAGCTTGGCCGTCACCGCGTGGTACAGCGCCGTGACCCCGTCGTCGTTGAAGCGCGCGGCGATGGTGCCGAATACCGGCATCGCCTCGGGCGACTCACCGAAGCTCTGGCGGTTGCGCTGCACCTGCTTGCGCACGTCGCGCAGCGCGTCCTCGGCGCCGCGGCGGTCGAACTTGTTGATGGCGACGAAGTCGGCAAAATCCAGCATGTCGATCTTCTCGAGCTGGCTCGCGGCGCCGAACTCGGGCGTCATGACGTAGAGCGTCGCGTCGGCGAGCGGCGCAATGGCGGCGTTGCCCTGGCCGATGCCCGAAGTTTCCGCGATCACCAGGTCGTAGCCCGCGGCGCGGCAAGCGGCGATGGCCTCGGGCAGGCACTTGGCGATCTCGGCGCCCGAGTCGCGGGTGGCGAGCGAGCGCATGAAGATGCTCTTGCCGCCGATGGCGTTCATGCGGATGCGATCGCCGAGCAGCGCGCCGCCCGTCTTCTTGCGCGTCGGATCGACCGACAGGATGGCGATGCGCAGGCGGTCTTCCTGATCGAGGCGAAAGCGCCGCACCAGCTCGTCGGTGAGCGAGCTCTTGCCCGCGCCGCCGGTGCCGGTAATGCCGAGCACCGGCGCGGGGTTCGCCTTGGCCGCTTCCTGCACCGACGCTTTGTCCTTGAACGTGCCGAGCTCGAGCGCCGTGATCACCTGCGCGAGCGCGCGCGCGTCGTTCTTCTCCAGGCGCCTGGGCGCGTGCTGCGTCAGGTCGAAATCGCAGCGCGCCAGCATGTCGTTGATCATGCCTTGCAGGCCCATTTTCTGGCCGTCCTCGGGCGAGTAGACGCGCGCCACGCCCGCGTCCTGCAGCTCCTTGATCTCGTCGGCGACGATGACCCCGCCGCCGCCGCCGAACACCTGGATGTGGCCGCCGCCGCGGTTGCGCAGCAGCTCGACCATGTACTTGAAGTACTCGATGTGCCCGCCCTGGTAGGAGGACACCGCGATGCCCTGCACGTCCTCCTGCAGCGCCGCTGTGACCACGTCTTCCACCGAGCGGTTGTGGCCGAGGTGGATCACCTCCGCGCCCGAAGCCTGCAGGATGCGGCGCATGATGTTGATCGAGGCGTCGTGGCCGTCGAACAGGCTCGCCGCGGTGACGAAGCGGATCTTGTGCTTGGCCTTGTAGACCAGGCTCTTCGACTCGGACAGGTCGGTCATGGCAGGGCAGCCTAGTTTACGTTTACGTCAACGTCAACCCTCGGGCGCCGGGGCGCGCCGACAGGATGCGGGACAGGACGGTCCAAGTGGGTCGTCATCGCGGGCGCAGCGGGAAACACGGGGAGTGTAATCCCCTGCCGCGCCACGCTCCCTGGCTACGCCGGCGCGCCGCGGCTCGGGCTTGCCCGGTTGCCGTGAAAGTGATACAATTCAGGCACTTATACAACTCCCGGGCTGACCCTGCAGCCGTTCTGCCCGGTCCTCGCCCGGCTGCGGGCGGGCCCCTTCACGGATCCCACAGCATGTCGAAAAAGGAGTGCCTCATGATCAACGCGAAACTCGATATCGGATTCTTCGACGCACGCGACGCCCGTACCGACGTGCCGGTACAGGTGACGCTGGATACGCGCGGGCTAACGCTCGTCATGCCCGGCGAGGCCGGCGAGCCGGTGCTCCTGCATGGCGAGCGCCGCGGCCAGGGCCACTATGTGCTCAGCGCCCCGAGCGCGGGCATCGACGCCAGCCTGCACCGCTTTGCCGACAGCACGATTCTGGAAGGCTTCTGGCGCAACGGCCGCGACCGCGGCTTCTGGCGCCTGCACCTGCCCCTTGATACCGTCATGCCGCGCGAAAGCCGCGTCGTCAAGCTTGCCGCGGGCGCGCGCAAGCGTCGCGCCGTGGGCACGCGCAACACGCGCAAGCGCGTGCGCCGCGCCGCGTAGTCCCGGTGACGGGCGCGGGACCGCTTGACCCTGTAGCAGGTCCAGGGTCTGCAATGGCGGTATGAGCACTCCATGCTGTCCCGCGCCATCGCCCGCCGCGGATCCGGCCTATCGGCGGGTCCTCGCGATCGCCCTGGTCCTGAACGCGGCGATGTTCGTCGTCGAGCTCGCCGCGGGCGTGGCCGCCGGATCCTCGTCCCTGCTCGCCGACGCAGTCGATTTCGCGGGTGACGCATCCAACTACGCGCTCTCGTTGGGCGCCCTCGTCCTGGTGCCCGCGTGGCGGCCGCGCGTTGCGCTCTTCAAGGGCTATTCCATGGGCGCGTACGGCATCCTGGTACTCGCCATTACGGGCTGGCACGCGCAGCGCGGCACGCTGCCCGAAGCGGCCACCATGGGCGCCGTCGCGCTGCTTGCCCTGGCCGTGAACGTGGGCGTCGCGGCGCTGCTCTACCGCTACCGGCAGGGCGACGCGGACATGCGTTCGGTGTGGCTGTGCTCGCGCAACGACGCGATCGCCAATGTGGCCGTCATGGCAGCCGCGGCGGGCGTGATGGGCACGGGCAGCGGCTGGCCTGACTGGATCGTGGCGCTGCTGCTGGCGGGCTTTGCGCTGTCCGCCGCGGTCAGCGTCGTGCGCCAGGCGCGGCGTGAGATACTCGACGCATGCGCATCGGAGAGCTCGCCAGGCGCGCAGACTGCCCCGTAGAGACGGTCCGCTACTACGAGAAGCAGGGACTGCTCGCGGCGCCCCGGCGCTCCGGCGCGAACTACCGCGACTACGGCAACGCTCACCTCGAGCGCCTCGCCTTCATTCGCCGCTGCCGCTCGCTCGACATGTCGCTGCCGGAGATTCGCGCCCTGCTTGGAGCGATCGAGCGCCCGGGCGCCGATTGCGCGCCGGTGGACGCGCTGCTCGATGAGCACATCGACCACGTCGCCCAGCGCATCACGGACCTCAATGCGCTGAAGGAGGAGCTGGTCGCGATCCGAGCGCATTGCGCGGGCGGGCAGCCGGCCAAGACCTGCGGCATCGTGGAGGCGCTGTCGCGGCGGCGCGCGCCGCGCCGCGGCAGCCACGTGCGCGGGGCGAAGTAGAAGCCTCAACCGTCCGGATCTCGCCGGCGCTCGCGCGCCAGGTGTACCGCCAACGGCACGAGCGTGAGCAGGCCGAGCGCGAGCACGGCGTACAAGATCCTGTCGAGCTCGCCGCTCACCATCTCCTCGCCGAAATGTGCGAGCAGGAAGCTCGCCGGCAATATCCCGGCGAGGGTCGCCAGCGCGAAGCGCCACCACGTCAGCGTCGTGAACCCGGCCGCGTAGCTCACCACGTCGAAGGAGATGAAAGGCAGCAGGCGGCTGATGAACACGATGGCCATCAGCGCATTTTGCGAGCCGAGCCGCGCGTTCGGCAGGCGGCTGCCCAGCCAGCGCTGCAGGGCATCGCGCCCCACCAGTCGCGCCAGCCCGAAGGCGGCGAGCGCGCCAATTTCCGCACCGAGCGCGATGTAGCCTGTGCCCCAGATATGCCCATAGAGCGCGCCCGCCGCCAGCGCGATCGGCGCGCTCGGTATCGGACTCACCAGGATGGCGACGACCATGAGTGCGATGATCGCGAGCGGGCCCAGCATGCCGAGCCCCATGATGAATTCCCGCAGCGCGTGGCCATCGAGAATGATCGCCAGGGCGCCAGTCTGCTCGAGTAGGCGGTACGCCGCCACCAGGGCCAGCGCGAGCGCAGCCCCCACCAGCAATCTGGTGCGCGTGCCCGCGGTCATGCGCCGCTCGCCATTGCGCTTGCCCCTTGACTGGCCCTCGTGTCCCGTCCAGCATCATTTCACACCATGACTCGAGGCGTGCTCTACGCCCTCGGCGCCGCGGCGCTCTTCGGCGCGAGCACCCCCTTTGCCAAGCTCCTGCTGGGCGAGGTTTCTGCGTGGGTGCTCGCCGCCGTGCTCTACCTGGGCAGCGGCGTCGGTCTCGCCGCCTGGATCGCGCTGAGAGCGCAGCTGCCCGGTCGTGCCGCCGTCGCCCCGATCCCGCGATCCGACTGGCCCTGGCTCGCGGCCGCGATCGCCGCTGGCGGCGTCGCCGGCCCCGTCCTGTTGATGCAGGGGCTGTCGCGCACCGACGCGGCGAGCGCGTCGCTGCTACTCAACCTCGAGGCGGTGCTCACGGCGGCGATCGCGTGGACGGTGTTTCGGGAGAACGTGGACCGGCGCGTGTTCGCCGGCATGGCGGCGATCGTTGCGGGCGGCGTGTTGCTGTCGGCGGATGCCGCGCCGCGGGCCGCCGGCCTCGCCGGCGCGCTGCTCGTCGCGGCGGCCTGTCTTGCCTGGGCGATCGACAACAACCTCACGCGCCGCGTCTCGGGCGGCGACGCGGCAACACTGGCCTGCCTGAAAGGGCTCGCGGCCGGCGCCGTGAACCTTGCGCTCGCCTGGTTGCTGGGCGCGCCGTTTCCCGCGGTGTCGGGCTGGGTCGCTGCGGGCCTCCTCGGTTTCCTCGGCTACGGCGTGAGCCTCGCGCTGTTTATCGTCGCCCTGCGCGGCCTCGGCACGGCTCGCACCGGCGCTTACTTCTCCGTGGCCCCGTTCTTCGGCGCGGTCCTGGCCATCGCGATGCTGGGCGAGCGCCCCGGAATGGCCTTCTGGCTGGCGGCGGGCTTGATGGCGCTCGGCGTATGGCTGCACCTGTCGGAGCGGCACGAGCACCTGCATGAGCACGAGCCGATGGAGCATACGCACGAGCACGTGCACGACGCGCACCACCGGCATGCGCATGACTTCCCCTGGGACGGCCGCGAGCCGCACGTGCATCCGCACCGGCACGAGCCGCTGGTGCATTCGCATCCGCACTATCCCGATCTGCATCACCGTCACGGGCACTAGGGCGTGTGCGCATTGCGGCGAGCGCTGCTTTCCCTGCTGCTCTTCGCTGCTGCTGCGCCCGCGTGGAGCGAGGGGTCGATCTCGATCCTCGAGCGGCGCGCGCTCGCACTCGAAGCCAGCGAGGCGCGCCCTTCGCACCAGCTCAGCCTGGTGCTCGCCTACTTCGACGTCGGCTGGTCGCCGGAAGAGATCCACGCCGCGGTGCGCAAGGGCGCGCGCATTCTCGCGCAGTGCGGCGTGACGCTGGCCAATGCGGAGCTTGTGCTGATCGCCGCGCCCAAGCGCTTTCGCGACTTCCACACGCCGGCATCGCGCGAGCTGGCGCGCAAGCTGGGACTGCCCAAGCCGACGATCTACTTCGTCGCCGATACGCGCCAGCAGCCAGCCTTCGAGGCGGAGGCCGTAGGCCGCGGCAACAGCGGCACGCGGCCCGAGCTGCGCGACACGGTCTGGGTCACGCGCGGCGCGCGCGACCTCGAAATCGTGCTCGCGCACGAGCTCGCGCACGTGCTGATGGACAGCGGCGCGCATGCCGAGGAACCGGAGAACCTGATGCGCGTGGACACCACGCCGCGGAACACGCGCCTGACCGAGGCGCAATGCACGCGGCTGCGCGAGACCGCGACCGCGAACGGACTGCTCAGACCGGTCGCGCCAGGCTCTCGATAGCGCGCCGCTAACCGGCGCCTCAAACAGCGCATTCGCCTATGGTATGGTGCGCTGCATCAGTAATGAATCTGCGCCTGAGCCGCCTAATGCCGGGGAGTCGCGCATGATGCCCCGCTCCCATTCCATTCCACATGCACACCCCTGAGCAGCCCGTACTGAGAGACATCGTGCTCGTCGGCGGCGGGCACAGCCACGTCGGCGTGCTGCGGCGCTTCGGCATGAAGCCGGTGCCGGGCGTGCGGCTCACCCTGATCTGCCGGGACACGCATACGCCCTACTCCGGCATGCTGCCGGGCTACATCGCCGGACACTACTCGTACGACGAGGTCCACATCGACCTCGACCGCCCCGCGCAGTTCGCCGGCGCGCGCTTC
>JBFFZT010000031.1:0-9407 GCA_041568535.1 Burkholderiales bacterium
CGGCGAAGTCCGCCACCGCGGGCGGCGCGATGTCCGCAGCGCGCATCACCGCGCGCGCCAGCGGATGCTCGGAGTGGTTCTCCAGCGCGGCAGCGACGCGCAGCAGCGCCTCGCGCGTGGTGCCCGCCTCCGGCAGCACCTCGGTGACCGCGGGCTCGCCGCGCGTCAGCGTGCCGGTCTTGTCGAGCACCAGCGTGTCGAGCTTCTCGGCGCCTTCGAGCGCGGCGGCGTTCTTGATCAGGATGCCGGCGCGCGCGGCGCGCCCGACGCCCACCATCAGCGCGGTAGGCGTTGCCAAACCGAGCGCGCAGGGACAGGCGATCACCAGCACCGCCACCGCCGGGATCAGCGCCACGGCGAACTCGCCCGCCGTCGCCCACCAGCCGGCCAGCGCCGCCGCGGCGATCACCACCACCACGGGCACGAACACGGCGGACACCTTGTCGACGAGCTTCTGCACCGGCGGCTTGGAGGCCTGTGCCGCCGCAACCAGCCGGATGATGCCGGCGAGCACCGTCTCGCGGCCGACGCCGGTGGCCACGCACTTGAGCGCGCGCATGCCGTTCACCGTGCCGGCGAACACGCGCGCGCCCGGCGCCTTCTCCACCGGCAGCGACTCGCCCGTGAGCATCGATTCGTTGACCGCCGACTCGCCCTCGACGACGCGGCCATCCAGCGCGATGGCGTCGCCCGGGCGCACGACGAACGCCGCGCCCGCCTTGAGCGTCGCCACCTCGACTTCGGTGAGCCGGCCGTCGCGCTCGACCCAGGCGGTCTTCGGCTGCAGGCGGATCAGCGACTCGAGCGCGCGCGCCGCTTTCGCCTTGGCGCGCGCCTCGAGGTACTTGCCGAGGAGCACGAGCGTGATCACCACCGCGCCGGCCTCGAAGTAGATGTGCTCCGGCAGCGCGAACGCGAGCACCGCGGCGGAGAAGAAGTACGCCGCCGAGGTGCCGAGCGCGACCAGCACGTCCATGTTGGCGGTGCCGCCGCGCAGCGCCTTGTACGCGCCCTTGTAGAAGCGCAGGCCGCTCCAGAACTGCACCGGCGTGGCGAGCAGCCACTGCAGCCAGCCCGGCAGCAGCGCGTGCCCGGTCGTGAACATGGCGCCCATCTCGAGCAGGAACGGCGCGGTAAACACCGCCGCCACCGCGAATTCGGCGAGCGCGCGGCGATGCTCGGCGCTGTGGTCGCGCACCTCGCCTTCGCGCGCCACGCGCGCGTCGTAGCCGCTGTCGCGCACGCGCTGGATCAGCGCCGCCACGTCGAGCTTCTGCGGCGCGAAGCGCACGCTCGCCTTCTCGGTGGCGAGGCTCACGCTCGCCTCCACCCCCTCGAGCTTGTTCAGCTGCGTTTCGATGCGCGCCGCGCAGGCCGCGCAGGTCATGCCCTCGAGGTCGAGCTCGACGCTGGCCGTCAGCGGCTCGGCCGGCGCGTTCATTGCGCGAGCAGCACCGGGCGCCGCGCGAGCTGCAGCACCTTGGTGGCGACCGACGCGGCGAGCAGATTGCCCGCGGCGCCCATGCCGCTCGAGCCGATGACGATCAGGTCGCATTTCGTGCGCCGCGCGTGGCGCACGAGGGTCTGCGCCACCGGGCCGACATGGATCTGGGCGCGGAACGCGACGCGCGCGCGCTCCAGCCTCAGGCGCGCCTGCTTCAGGTTGGCCTCGCCCTGGCCGCGGTACCACCGGGCGATCTCGGCCTTCTTCAGGCGCAGGCCGAAGCGCGCGAGCTTCGGGATCGGCGCGTGCACGGTGAGCAGCTCCACCGCCGGCGGCTCGCGCAGCCGCCGGGCGTGGGCGACGACCCAGCGCACCGCCGCAAGCGAGGTCTTCGAGCCGTCCACCGCGACCAGGATCTTCATGCGCGTATCCGTGTAGTTAAGGATGACCCCCCATGATATTCCAGCGCCGCCGGTCGCTTTGACTTGAATCAACCTGGTGGCCGTGCGCCGCGCGTAGCATGCGACGCTCATGCTGATCCCAGTGGATGCGCCGTCGCGGCCGGTCGACCCGGCGCGCTTCGCGCTCTTCGACCTCGGCTTCCGGCCGTTCTATCTGCTCGCCGGGGCATTCGCCGCGCTCGCGCTGCCGCTGTGGGCGCTCGAGTACGCGGGCTGGCTCCCGGGGCCGGGGATCGTCTGGCACGCGCACGAGATGATCTTCGGCTACGCCTTCGCGGTGATCGCGGGTTTCCTGCTCACCGCGGTGCGCGCCTGGACCGGGCGGCCGACGCCCACCGGCGCCATGCTCGCCGCGCTCGCCGCGCTGTGGCTTGTGGCGCGCGCGCTCGCGTTCGTGTCGCTGCCGCTCGCGGCGTGGGCGGGCGCGCTGTTCGCGCTGGCGCTGGCGCTCGCCATCGGCCGGCCGCTCGTCGCCGCCGGCAGCCGCCGCAACCTGTTCTTCATCGTGCTGGTGCTCGGCCTGGGCGCCGCGGGCATCGTGACGCAGCGCTATCCGCAGGCCGGGCTCGCCCTCGGCCTCGACGTGGTGCTGTTCGTCATGGCGGTGGTCGCCGGCCGCGTGATTCCCGCGTTCACCAACAACGCGGTGGCGGGCGCGGGCGCGCGGCGCCACGCGTGGCTCGAGGGGTTTGCGCTCGGCGCGCTGCTCGCGCTCATCGTCGCGGACGCCCTGCAGCGCCCCGAGCTCGCCGCGGCGCTCGCGCTGGTTGCCGCGCCGCTGCACGCCGCGCGCCTGGCGCTATGGGCGCCGGGCAAGGTGCTGCGCCGCCCGATCCTGTGGATCCTGCATCTGTCCTACGCCTGGATCGTGGTGCACCTGCTGCTACGCGGCCTCACCGGCTTCGGGCTCCTGCCCTACGCGCTCGGCACGCACGCGCTCACCGTGGGCGCGATCGGCGGGCTCACACTGGGCATGATGACGCGCACCGCGCGCGGCCATACCGCGCGGCCGCTGCAGGCCGGGCGGGCGGAGATCGCCGCCTACGTGCTGGTGCAGCTCGCCGCGGTGTCGCGCGTGCTGGTGCCGCTTGCGCTGCCGGCGACCTACCTCGGGGCGACGCTCGCTTCCGCGGCGTTCTGGTGCGCGGCGTTCGCGATCTTCTTCGCGGCGTACGTGCCGATCCTCACGCGGCCGCGGCTCGACGGGCAGCCCGGCTGATCTAGCGCCACGGCGTCGCGTCGCGCGTCAGCGCGACCCAGACGATGTAGCCGACGCTCGCCAGCGCAGCGGCGAACGCGCCCGCGCGTACGCCCCTGGTCCTGCCGCGCTTCAGCGCGATCGAGCCGAGCACGATGTAGGCAAGGAGCGCGAGCACCTTCGCCGTGATCCAGCCGTGCACGAAGGGGATCTGGCCGAAAAACCACGCCAGCCATGCCGCGCTCGCCAGCAGCAGCGTGTCCACCACGTGCGGCGCGACGCGCACGAACCCGAGGTGCAGCCATGGGGAGGCGCGCAGCATCAGCGCCCCGCGCGCGGCGAAGCCGGCGATCGTGAGCGCCGCGCAGCCGATGTGCAGCGCGCGCACCCAGGGGTAGAGCTCAGCCGCGCCCACGGCGCCCGATCAGCTTGAGCATGGTGTCCAGGGTCACCGAGCCGAACGTGGCGCGCGCGGTCTGGTCGATCTCGGCGAGCACCGTTTCGAGCGCCTGCTCGGCGCCGCGCCGCGCGCGCCGGCCGCGCGGCGCGGCCGGGCCGATGTCCTCGAACAGGGCAATCACGTCCATCAGCGTCACGCGCTTGGCGTTGGCGACGAAGCGGTAGCCGCCGCCCGCGCCGCGCACCGAGTCCACGAGGCCGGCGCGCCCCAGCGTGCGCAGCACCTTGGCGAGGTGGTGCGGCGAGACGCGCAGCGCCGCGGCGATATCGGTCACCGACAGCTGGCGCTCGGGCTGCGCGGCGAATTCGAGCACGCTGTAGAGCGCGAGCAGCGTGTTCTTCTGCAGCCTCAACCGATGTCCTTCTCGAGCGGGATCACCGCCGCGGCCATCATGCCCTGGCTGCGGAAGAACGACAGCACCAGGCGGTTGTCGCGCGCGATGAGCGTGCGTACCGTGGCGACGCCCTGGCGCCGGAAGGCATCGCTGATCGCCTCGAGCAGGGCGCTCGCCACCCCGGGCACGCGCGCGGCCGGGCGCACGCCGATGCCGAACACCCAGCCGCACGGGGGCGAGCCGAACTCCCAGTCGCGCACCTCGCCGACGATGTAGCCGAGCAGGCCCCCGCCGGCGGCCTCGGCCACCAGGAAGCGGCAGCGTGCCCCGCGCCCGTAACGCCGCAGGACGCCCGCCCAGTACGCCGGCTTGGCGAGGCCGGTGGCGCGCTTGTCGATGTCGATGACCTGCGCCAGGTCCGCCGCCCGCGCCCGGCGCACCTTCAGCGCCGACATTTCTTAAGGCACATCAAGTCGCCCACCCCTTTCCCGGAAATACGCTTCACGGTACCGGAATGTCGGTTTCTGCGAAAGGAGCGAGGTCATGAAACTGCACGCATGGTTCGCGGCGGCGCTGCTCGCGGCCGCGACCGCGGTACAAGCCCAGGCCCCCATCCGCATCGGGTCCTTCCTGTCGGTCACCGGTCCCGCGGCCTTCCTCGGCGACCCGGAGCAGAAGACGCTCGAGCTCTACGTCGAGCGGCTGAACGCCGCGGGCGGCGTGCTCGGCCGCAAGCTCGAGCTCGTCGCCTACGACTCGGGCGGCGACGCCGAGAAGGCGCGCACCTTCGCCAAGCGCCTGATCGAGCAGGACCGCGTCGACCTGATCGTCGGCGGCTCGACCACCGGCGAGACCATGGCGGTGGTGCCGCTCGTGGAGGCTGCGGGCCTGCCCTTCATCTCGCTCGCCGGCGCGGTGGTGATCGTCGAGCCGGTGAAGAAATGGGTGTTCAAGACGCCGCACACCGACCGCATGGCTTGCGACAAGGTCTTCGTCGACATGAAGGCGCGCGGCGTGGCGAAAGCCGCGCTCATCTCGGGCAGCGGCGGCTTCGACAAGTCGATGCGCGGCCAGTGCCTGGGCGTGGCGAAGAACCACGGCATCGACATCGTCGCCGACGAGACCTACGGCGCGGGCGACACCGACATGACGGCGCAGCTCACCAAGATCAAGGGCACGGCCGGCGTGCAGGCGGTGCTCAATGCGGGCTTCGGCCAGGGCCCGGCGATCGTCACCAAGAACTACAAGCAGCTCGGCATCGGCGTGCCGCTCTACCAGTCGCACGGCGTCGCCTCCAAGCAGTACATCCAGCTCGCGGGCGACGCCGCCGAGGGCGTGCGCCTGCCGGCGGCCGCCCTGCTGGTCGCCGAGACGCTGCCGGACAGCGACCCGCAGAAGAAGGTGGTGCTCGAGTACAAGCAGGCGTACGAGGCCCGCTTCAAGCAGGACGTGTCCACCTTCGGCGGCCACGCCTATGACGGGCTGATGCTCGCCGTCGAGGCGATCAGGAAGGCCGGCGGCACCGACAAGGCGAAAGTGCGCGATGCGCTCGAATCGATCCGCGGCTACATGGGCACGGCGGGCGTGGTCAACATGTCGGCGCAGGACCACATGGGCCTGGACCTCACCGCGTTCCGCATGCTGGAAGTGCGCAAGGGCGACTGGGCGCTGGTGCAGTAGCCGGTGAGCGGCGAGCTCGCCCAGTTCCTGCTCTCCGGCCTCACGGTCGGGTCGATCTACGCGCTGGTGGCGCTCGGCTTCGCCATCATCTACAACGCGAGCCACGTCATCAACTTCGCGCAGGGCGAGTTCGTGATGATCGGCGGCATGGCCACGGTGTCGCTCCTCGGCGCCGGCCTGCCGCTCGCCCCCGCGGCGCTCGCCGCCGTGGCGCTCGCCGCGCTCATCGGCCTTGCGCTCGCGCGCTTCGCGGTGCAGCCGGCGCGCGGCGCCTCGGTGGTGACGCTGATCATCATCACCATCGGCGCGGCGATCCTGCTGCGCGGCCTGGCGAGCATCGTCTGGGACAAGCGCATCCACGCGCTGCCGGCGTTCTCAGGCGACGCGCCGATCGCGCTCGCGGGGGCCACCCTCGCGCCGCAGAGCCTGTGGGTGATCGGCGTCACCGCGCTCATCGTGTGCGCGCTGTGGGTGTTCTTCAACCGCACGCTCACCGGCAAGGCGATGCTCGCGGTGTCGCACAACCGCCTCGCCGCCCAGCTGATGGGCATCAGCGTGCGCCGCGTGCTGCTCGTGTCGTTCGCGCTCTCGGCGGCGCTCGGCGCGCTCGCCGGCATCCTCGTCGCGCCCATCACCTTCACCTCCTGGGACGTCGGCGTGATGCTCGGCCTGAAGGGCTTCGCCGCCGCGATCCTCGGCGGCATGGGCAGCGGCCCCGGCGCGGTGGTCGGCGGCCTCGTCCTGGGACTGCTCGAATCGCTCGGCGCGGGCTACGTCTCCTCGGCCTACAAGGACGCGATCGCCTTCATCGTCATGCTCGCCGTGCTGATGCTGATGCCCGGCGGGCTGCTCGGCGGCCGCGCCGCCGAGCGCGTCTAGCGGCCCATGCCATGCGCGGCCTGCTGGCGCTCGCCGCGGTGGTCGCACTCGCGCCGCTCGCCTTCGCCAACAACTACCACTACGAAATCGCGATCCTCGTCGGCCTGAACGCGATGGTCTGCGTCGGGCTGAACCTGCTGATCGGCTACGCCGGGCAGATCAGCCTCGGCCATGCCGGCTTCTTCGGCATCGGCGCCTACGGCTCGGCGATCCTCGCCGCGCGCTATGGCTGGCCGCCGCTCGCCGCGCTCGCCGCGGCCACCGCGGCCGCCGCGCTCCTCGCATGGATCGTGGGCCGCCCGATCCTGCGCCTGCGCGGCCACTACCTCGCCATGGCGACGCTCGGCCTGGGCATCATCATCTCCATCGTCATCACCACCGAAGACCGCTACACGGGCGGCCCGGACGGCATGAGCGTGCCGCCGCTCGCCGTTGCCGGCCTCGCGCTCGCGGGCGAGCGCACCTGGTACTGGCTGGTGGGGCTGCTGCTCGTGGCGACGGTGTGGCTGTCGCTCAACCTGATCGACTCGCCGCTCGGGCGCGCGCTGCGCGCGCTGCACGGCTCGGAGGTGGCTGCGGAAGTGGCCGGCATCGACAGCGCGCGCCACAAGCTGCTCGCCTTCGTGCTGTCGGCTTCGATTGCCGCGCTCGCCGGCGCGCTCACCGCGCACTACGCGGGCTTCATCACGCCGGGCAAGGCCACCTTCCTGCACTCGATCGAGCTGGTGGTGATGGTGGTGTTCGGCGGCATGGCCTCCACCTTCGGCGCGGTGGTCGGCGCGGCGGCGCTCACCGCACTGCCGCAGCTGCTCACGGTGTTCAAGGAGTACGAGATGGTGGTGTTCGGCGGCGTGATGATGCTCACCATGATCTTCATGCCCAAGGGCCTGGTGCCCACGCTCGCGGCGCTCGCGAGGCGGCGCCAATGAGCCTGCTGCGCGCCGAAGGGCTCGCCAAGGAGTTCGGCGGCGTGCGCGCGGTCGAGGGCCTGGACTTCGAGATCCGCGCCGGGCAGGTGTTCTCGATCATCGGCCCGAACGGCGCCGGCAAGACCACGCTGCTCAATCTTCTCACCGGCATCTACGCGCCGAGCGCGGGACGCCTGTGGCTGGAGGGTCGCGCGCTCGCGGCGCGCAAGCCGCACGAGTTCGCCGCCGCCGGCATCGGCCGCACGTTCCAGAACTTGCAGATCTTCTTCAACATGAGCGCGCTCGAGAACGTGATGGCCGGGCGCCACCTGCACGAGCGCTGCAGCCTCGCCGCGGCGCTGCTCAGGACGCCGCGCCGCGCGCGCGCCGAGCGCGACTGCCGGCGCGTGGCGGCGGAGCTGCTCGCCTTCGTCGGGCTCGAGGCGAGCGTGCAGGCCGCGGCCGACGCGCTGCCCTACGGCGCGCTCAAGCGCCTGGAGATCGCGCGCGCGCTCGCTGGCGAGCCGCGGTTGCTGCTCCTGGACGAGCCCGCGGCGGGCCTCAACCCGACCGAGATCCGCGACATGGACGGGCTGATCCAGCGCCTCGCCGCGCGCGGCATCACCGTGGTGCTCGTCGAGCACAACATGAAGCTGGTGATGGGCGTATCCGACCACGTGCTGGTGCTCGACTACGGCCGCAAGCTCGCCGAGGGCGCGCCCGACACGGTGCGCCGCGACCCGCGCGTCATCGAGGCCTACCTCGGCGCGGCCGAGTCCTGACATGCTGCGCGTCGCCGCCCTCGAGAGCCGCTACGGCCGCATCCCGGCCCTGAAGGGCATCGACCTGCGCGTCGAGGCGGGCGAGCTGGTGGCGCTGGTGGGCGCCAACGGCGCCGGCAAGACCACGCTGCTGCGCACGCTCTCCGGCGTGCAGCCCGCGGCCGGCGGCCGCGTCGAGTTCTGTGGCGCCGACATCACCGCGGCCCCGCCCGAAGCGCGCGTGGCGGCGGGCATCGTGCAGGTGCCCGAAGGCCGCCAGGTGTTCGGCCCGCTCTCGGTCGAGGACAACCTGCGCCTCGGCGCCTACCGGCGGGCGCGCGCCGAGACCGCCGCCTCGCTCGAGCGCGTGTACGCGCTGTTTCCGGACTTGGTCGAGCGCCGCGCGCAGGCCGCGGGCAACCTGTCCGGCGGCCAGCAGCAGATGCTCGCCATGGGCCGCGCGCTGATGGCGCGCCCGCGGCTGCTGCTCCTCGACGAGCCGAGCATGGGGCTCGCACCGCGCCTGGTGGCGCAGATCTTCGCCTGCGTGGCGCAGCTGCGCGCCGCCGACACCGCGCTGTTTCTCGTCGACCAGAACGCGCGCGCCGCGCTCGCCATCGCCGACCGCGGCTACGTGCTCGAGACCGGCAGCATCGTGCTGGCCGGCACCGGCGCGCAGCTCCTCGCCGACGCGGGCGTGCGCAGCGCCTACCTCGGTCTTTAACCTGGATCAAACCCCCCGGACCTGTTTGAGACAAGGATAGCCTCATGAAACCCACCCTCGCCCCCGGCATCACCGCGACGCGCACCTTCGTCGTCGACCGCGAACGCACCATCGACTTCATGGGCGAGGACGCCCGCGTCTACGCCACGCCACTCCTGGTGCGCGACATCGAGGTCGCCTGCCGCGAGCTGCTGCTCGAGCACCTCGAGCCGGGCGAGGACTCCGTAGGCACCCGCGTCGAGATCGACCACCTGGCGGCGACGCTCCTCGGTATGAAGGTGGAGATCACCGCGACGCTCGCCGAGCTGAAGGGCCGCGCCGCCGTGTTCGACGTCGTTGCCACCGACGGCCTCGACACCATCTGCCGCGGGCGCCATGCGCGCTTCATCGCCAACGTCGAGCAGGTGAAGCAGCGCTTGGCGCAGAAGAAAGCCAAAGCGACCGCCCCCGCGTGAAGCGCGTCGCCACCTATTGCTACCAGTGCGTGGCCGGGCCCGACCTGCTCACGGTCAAGGTCGAGGACGGCGTGGCGCGCGAGGTCGAGCCCAACTTCGCCGC
>JBFFZT010000032.1:0-9382 GCA_041568535.1 Burkholderiales bacterium
CTCGCCACCTTCCTGATGGCCGACGGCTGCGAGTGGCTCTCCGGCGAGACCATCGCCCTCGACGGCGCGGGCTACCTCGCCACCGGCGCCTACTTCACCGAGCTCGACAAGATGAGCGACGCCGACTGGCAGAAGGCGCGCGAGCTGATCAAGGCGCAGAACGAAAAGGACCGCGCCGGCCGCAGCGCCTGAGCGCGCCCATGGCGAACAAGCTCGTTCCCCGGCCGGCCGCGACGCTGCTTCTGCTGCGCGACGGCAGCCTCGGGCCCGAGGCGCTGCTCCTGCAGCGCACCCACAGCTCGGCGTTCCTCGCCGGCGCGCACGTGTTCCCGGGCGGCGCGCTCGACAAGGCCGACCGCGACGTTCGCGTCCTGCGCCGCGTCGCCGGCCTCACCGACGCCGAGGCGAGCGCGCGCCTGGGGCTCGAGGCGGGCGGCCTCGCCTTCTGGGTGGCGGCGATGCGCGAGTGCTTCGAGGAGGCGGGCATCCTGCTCGCCGAAAGCGAGGACGGCCGCGCCGTGGATGCGGCGCGCGCCGCCGCGCTCGCGCCCTACCGCGCGCAGCTGCACGCCGGCAAGCTCGCTTTCCACGAGCTCCTGGAGAAGGAGCGGCTGCTGCTGCGCGCGCGCGAGCTCGCCTACTGCGGCCACTGGGTCACGCCGCCGGCGCGCGCGCGCCGCTTCGATACGCGCTTCTTCCTCGCGCTCGCCCCCGAGGCGCAGGCCGGCGCGCACGACGGCACCGAGCTCGTCGCCAGCACCTGGCTGCGCCCGCTCGAGGCCATCGAGCGCGAGGCGCGCGGCGAGATCGAGCTCGTCTTCGCCACCAAGAACACGCTCGCGGACCTGGTGCGCTTCGCGCGCGCCAAGGACGCGCTCGAGCACGCGCGCGAAGCCGAGGTCGAGACCAACCGCGCCTGCTGGGCGCTCGGGCCCGACGGCGCGGCGGCGCTGTTTCGCCGCCGCGATCCGCAGTACTTCGAGATCCACTGGTGCGACCCGGAGGAAACCGGGCAGTCGAGCGTCGCGCTCGTGCCCGGCATCGCCAAGCGGCTCGATCCCTACGTCATGCGCGTGGTCGCGCCCAATCCCGGCATGATGACCGGGCCGGGCACCAATACGTATCTGGTGGGCGAAGCCGAGCTCGCGGTGATCGACCCCGGCCCGGCGATCGACGAGCACATCGCCGCGGTGCTCGCCGCGGGCGCCGGCCGCATCCGCTGGATCCTGTGCACGCACACGCACGTGGACCATTCGCCCGCCGCCGCCGCGCTCAAGGCCGCGACCGGCGCGGTGGTGATCGGGCGCCCCGCGCCGGAGCATCCGGGACAGGACCACGGCTTCGCGCCCGACCGCGTCATGGGGCACGGCGATCGCTTCATGTTCGGCGGGCTCACGCTGCGCGCGCTGCATACCCCGGGGCACGCGTCCAATCACCTGTGCTACCTGCTCGAGAACACGCGCATGCTGTTCACGGGCGACCACGTCATGCAGGGCTCGACGGTGGTGATCAACCCGCCCGACGGCGACATGCGCGCCTACCTCGCGTCGCTCGAGCTGCTGCTGAGCGAGGACATCCTGATCCTCGCGCCGGGCCACGGCTACCTGATCGGCGAGCCGCACCGCGAAGCGCGGCGCCTGATCCGCCACCGCCTCGCACGCGAGCAGAAAGTGGTGTGGGCGCTCGAGCGCATGCGCGCGCCGACCGCCGAAGAACTGGTGACCGAGGTGTACGACGACGTCGCGCCGCGGCTGCACGGCGTGGCGCTGCGCTCGCTTTCGGCGCATCTGGAGAAGCTCGCCGCCGAGGGCCGCGCGCGCGCCGGGGACGGCCGCTGGTCGCTGGTACAATCTTCGACGGTCGAGTGACCCACGAGGGAGCGCGCGATGAGCAGCCATGATGAGACGCTGAAGCTGGTCACCAACCTGGACCGCGCGGGGATCGAGTCGCGCCTGGCCGATGTGCGCAGCGCGGCGCAGTCCGCCGGGCTCGCCGAGCTGGCGCAGCTGCTCGCGGACGCGCCCGGCGCGCCGCGCGCGGCGCTCGAGCAGAAGATCCGCAGCGCGCTCAAGCTCCTCGCCGGCAAGCCCGAGCACAAGGTGCTGCTCGCGCAGCTCGAGCTGGTGGAGATCAATCTGCCCAACCTGAAGTAGCGGCGCGCCCGCAGCCTGAAGTTCGATTTCGACCTCTTCACCATCGGCGGCGGCTCGGGCGGGGTGCGCGCGAGCCGCGTCGCCGCGTCCTACGGCGCGCGCGTCGCCGTCGCCGAGTCCGACCGCTTCGGCGGCACCTGCGTCAACGTCGGCTGCATTCCGAAGAAGCTGTTCGCCTACGCCGCGCACTACCGCGAGGATTTTGCAGTGGCCAGGAGCTTCGGCTGGACCATCGGCGAGCCGCGCTTCGACTGGCGCACGCTGCTCGCCAACAAGGACCGCGAGATCGCGCGGCTGAACGCGGTCTACGAGAACGTGCTGGCGAAGGCGGGCGCGAAGATCCTGCGCGAGCGCGCCACGGTGCTCGACGCGCACACCGTCGAGGCGGGCGGCGCGCGCTACACGGCGCGGCACATCCTCGTCGCCACCGGCGGCTGGCCGCAGATTCCGCAGATCCCCGGGCGCGAGCTCGCCATCACCTCCAACGACGCCTTCGTTCTGGAGCGGCTGCCGCGGCGCGCGCTGGTGGTCGGCGCGGGCTATGTCGCCCTCGAGTTCGCTTCGATCTTCAATGGCCTGGGCGTGCAGACGACGCTTGCCTACCGCGGCGCGCGGCTGCTGCGCGGCTTCGATGCCGAGCTTGGCGAGCGCATCTCTGAGGAGATGCGCAAGAAGGGCGTCGACATCCGGCTGCAGACGAATCCCGCGAAGCTCGAATCCGGCATCCGCGTCACGTATGAAGACGGCGCCACGCAGGACGTGGACCTCGTTCTGTTCGCCACCGGCCGCAAACCCAATACCGCGGGCCTCGGGCTGGAGCGTGCCGGCGTGCAGCTCGGCGCGGGCGGGGCCGTGGCGGTCAACGCGTACTCCTGCAGCTCGGTGGCCTCGATTCACGCCATCGGCGACGTGACCGATCGCCTCAACCTCACGCCGGTGGCCACCGCGGAGGGCATGGCGCTCGCGAGAACGCTGTTTCGCGGCGAGCCCACGCCGGTCGATCACGTCAACGTGCCCACCGCGGTGTTTTCCGACCCGAATATCGCCACCGTCGGCCTGTCCGAGGAGGCGGCGCGCGCGCGCCATGGCCAGATCGACGTGTACAAGACGGCGTTTCGCGCCCTGAAGCTCACCCTGGGCGGGCACGAAGAGCGCACGTTCATGAAGCTGGTGGTCGATGCTGCGTCGCAGCGGGTGGTCGGCGCGCACATGATCGGTCCCGACGCAGGCGAGATAATTCAAGGCGTTGCGATCGCCGTGAAGCTCGGCGCGACCAAAGCGCAGTTCGACGCCACGATCGGCATTCACCCCACTGCCGCAGAGGAATTCGTTACCATGCGGGAGAGGGCATCCTGACAATGGTTCTCGAATCCCAGATCGAGAAGATGGTCGGCGAGCTGCGCGCGCAGGCGAGCCTGCCGCTTGCCATCGAGCTGTGGAACGGCCGGCGCTACGCGCTGGGCGACCGGCCGACGGTGACGCTGCGCGTGCCCGCCGCCTCCTCCCTCAAGTACCTGATGAACGCCGACCTGGCGCAGCTCGGCGAGGCCTATGTCGAAGGGCTGCTCGAGGTCGAGGGGCCGATCGGCGACGCCATGCGCGCTGCCGAAGGCCTGGCGCGGCGCTTTGGCGGGGGCAAGAAAGGGCGCGCGCCGCTGCTGTTCCGCAACATCCACACGAAGAAGAAGGATGCGGCGGCGATCCGCTATCACTACGACGTCTCGAACGACTTCTACGCGCTGTGGCTCGACCGGCGCATGGTGTACTCCTGCGCCTATTTCAAGACCGGCGCGGAATCGATCGACCTCGCGCAGGAGCAAAAGCTCGATCACATCTGCAGGAAGCTGCGGCTCCAGCCCGGGGAGCGTTTCCTCGACATCGGCTGCGGCTGGGGCGCGCTCGTCATGCATGCCGCCGAGCGCTACGGCGTGAAGGCCACCGGCGTCACGCTCTCGGAGAACCAGCACGCGCTCGCCAGCGAGCGCATCCGCGCTGCGGGCCTGCAGGACCGCGTGCAGGTGCGGCTGCAGGACTATCGCGACGTGCCCGGCGAAGGCGTGTACGACAAGATCGCCTCCGTGGGCATGTTCGAGCACGTCGGCCTGAAGAATCTGCCGGTCTATTTCGGCGCCATCCGGCGGCTGCTGGTGGACGGCGGGCTCGCCCTGAACCACGGCATCACCTCCACGGACCCCGAGAGCCGCGCGGTCGGCCTGGGCGCGGGCGAGTTCATCGGCAAGTACGTGTTCCCGCACGGCGAGCTGCCGCACCTGTCGCTGGTGGTGAAGGAAATGGGCGCCGCCGGGCTCGAGGTGATGGACGCGGAAACGTTGCGCCTGCACTACGCGCGCACGCTGCGCCTGTGGAGCGACCGGCTGGAGGCGAACCTGGACAAGGCCGGCGCGTTCGCCGGCGAGAAACGCGTGCGCATCTGGCGCGCGTACCTCGCCGGCTGCGCGCATGCGTTCGAGCGCGGCTGGGTGTCGATCCAGCAGGTGCTGGCAGTGAAAGGCGAGGACCCCGCGAAGCGTCCCCTGCCGTGGACGCGCGAGTACATGTACGAGCGCTAGTTCACGGCGCGCAGCACCAGGCTCGCGCCTGCCACGAGCAGCACCGCGGCCACCATCCTCAGCAGTTGCTCGCGCGTCACCCGCAGGTACATGCGCCGGGCCACCGCGATGCCGAGCATCGCTGCCGGCACGGCGCCGATCGCGACCAGCCAGACCCTGGGCTCGAGCAGCAGGCCCGAGAGCACGAAGGCGGCGACGCGCATCGAAATGCTGGTGAGGGTCGCGAAGCCCATGGTGGCGCGAAACTGTTCCTTGGTCAGTCCGCGCTGCGACAGATAGATCGCATAAGGCGGTCCGCCCGCGCCGAACAGCGTGCTAGTAACACCGCCGGCGAGCCCGGCCACCCAGGCCCAGCCGGCGGCGATCACGCGGCGCGACTCGTGGCGAAACAGGCTGTAGAGCGCGTAGCCGAACACGAACGCGCCCAGCGCGAACATGCCGGCGGCGCGCGGCAAGTTGACGAGCACGGTGACCCCGAGCGCCGTGCCGACGAGGATCATCGGCACCAGACGGGTCCATTCGGCCTTCACCGCGTTCTTCGGGTTCTCGAAGCCCACGCGCAGCGCGCTCGAAAGGTCGCACAGCGCGTACAGCGCCAGCGCGAACTGCAGCGGCACGAAGTGCGTGGCGAGCGGCATGGCGACGAGCGCCGAGCCGAAGCCGGTGAGCCCGAACACCAGGGCGCCGGCAAACGCGATCGGAATGAGGGCGAGCAGCTCCCACTGCCCGCCGAGGAGCTCGCTCAGGCCTTCACCGCCGGGTTGAGCGAGTAGGTGCCCGTGAGCTTCGCGCTGCCGAGCACGTGCGGCTGGATCGCCTTGAGCAGATCGGCGCCGCGGAACGCGCCCTCCACGGGACACTTCTCCACGCCGAGCGCGTAGAGCGTGAACACGTAGCGGTGCACGATGGAGTCGTTCCACGGCGGGCACGGCCCGTCGTAGCCGAAGTACTCGCCCGCCATGTCCTTGTCGCTCGCAAACCACGTGGTGTAGTCGTTCACGCCCTGGCGCGTGCCGCGCGGCCCCGCGGGCCCGGACTTGCCGCCCGCGGTGACGCCGCTCGAGAACTCGCCTTCGCGGATCGGCCCGGCGTCGGGCTTGAGGTCCACCAGCAGCCAGTGGAAGAACTCGATGCGCGGCAGCGTCGCCGGAATCTGGCGGTCCTCCTTGTTGACGTCGTCGGGCTTCGAGGGCACGTCGACATCGCCGCACACCAGGACCAGCGACTTCGTGCCTGCCGGCAGATCCTTCCAGGCGAAGTGCGGGTTGCGGTTGTCGGAGAGCTTGACGTGGGTCTTCGCATCGGCCACGCCGAACGCGTAGCGCCCGGGAATCGGGCCCCTGTCGTTGAAGCTGTCGCTGGAGAGAATCATGCGCCGCCTCCTTCCGGCACGATTATAAGAGCCCCGGCGTCGAACCGGTTCATGCGTTTCAGGCGCGGCACGTAGCGCGGCAACGGCAGGCCGAAGCGCCTTTCCAGCGCGTGCGCGCGGCGCGCGAGCGCGTCCCACGCGATGGCGCGCGGCGCGCCCTTCAGCGCGATGACGATCACGTTCGGGTCGTACAGCGCGGGCAGCGCGAGCACCGCGCCGCCGAAGGCATGCTCGACGCGTGCGATGCGCTCGTCGAGCTTCGGGTCGTCGTTCATCAGGTTGAGCACCAGCGCGCCCGGCGCCTCGAGCGCGAGCCAGGCGGCATCGAAGAACGCCTGGCTGACGAGCGCCGCCGGCGGATGCTCGTCGGCGAACGCGTCCACCACCAGCAGGTCGCAGCACTCGGGCGCGAGCGCCTCGGCGCCGTCCCCGATCTCCACCGCGAGGCGCGCGTCGTCCGCCGGCAGGTGGAACTGCGCGCGCGCCACCTCGAGCACGCGCCGGTCGAGCTCCACCACGCGCGTCTGCATCCACGGCAGGCGCCGCCAGAAGAACTTGACGAGCGAGCCGCCCCCCAGGCCGATCTTCAGCGCGCGCGCCGGGCGCGGGTGAAACAGCAGAAACGACATCATGCAGCGGGTGTATTCGAGCTCGAGCGCGAACGGGTCCGACAGGCGCATCGAGCTCTGGATCGCTTCGCCGCCGACGTGCAGCGTGCGCACGCCGCGCGTCTCGCTCACCGTGAGCGCCGGCATGCGGCTCATGCGTGGCGCTGCGGCAGGTGCTTGCGCATGATGGCGGCGAGCGCCGCGCCCGCGAAGCACAGCCCGGCGCAAACCAGGATCGGCACGTCGTAGCTGCCGGTGGCGTCGAACGCGGCCCCGGCGAAGGTCGGGCCCACCAGCGTGCCCAGGCCCGCCGCGGTGTAGAGCGCGCCGATGAGCGCGGAGAGCGCGCGCGGCCCGAAAATGTCCATGCACACCGTGGGTGCGAGCGCCACGTAGCCGCCGTAGAGCGAGCCGAACACGACCGCGAACACCGCGAGCGGGAGGTAGCTCTTCGCGACCCACCACAGCAGGAACATGCCGCCGAGGCCGCCGGCGATGGCGATGAGCGAGCGCATGTGGCCGAGGCGGTCGGCGATCGCGCCGACGAAGAAGCGCCCGAGCAGGCTCCCCAGTCCGAGCAGGCTCACGAGCGAGACGCCCTGCGCCTGCGACAGCCCCGCATCGAGCGCGTAGGGCACGAGATGCACCATCGGCACGAAGAAGCCCACGCAGATGAGCAGCGCCACGCCGTAGAGCAGCCAGAACGGCGCGCTCCTGAGGCCCTCGGCGAGAGTCATGCCGGGAAGCGGCGCGCCGCCCGCGCCCGTGCGCACGGACTTGCGCCCGCCGAGCGCGAGCGCCGCCGGCACCGAGAGCAGGAGCATCGCCGCGGCGAGCGCGAGGTAGGCGTGGCGCCAGCCGACGAGGCCGATGAGCCACGCGGCGGCGAGCGGCATGACCAGATTGCCCGCACCGATGCCCGAGACCGCGATGCCCGAGGCGAGGGCGCGGTGCTGCACGAACGCCTGCTGCACTGCGGCGACCGAGGGCACGTAGGAAAGGCCGATGCCGAGGCCCGCGCCGATGCTGTAGGTCAGGTAGAGCAGCTCGACCGAGGGCGCGTTGGCGGCGAGCGCAAGGCCGGCCGCGAGGCACAGCGCCCCGGCAAGGCACACGCCGCGCGGCCCGTAGCGGTCGGCGAGCATGCCGCCGGGCACGCCGGCGGAGAACCACAGCAGCGCGCTCAGCGAGAAGACCAGCGAGACATGCGCGCGCGAAGCGCCGAACTCCGCCTCGAAGGCGACGAAGAACGCGGCGAACGAATACGCCGCGCCGAAACCCATGAACATGAGCGTGAAGGCGGCGAGCACCACCCGCCAGCCCGGGCGCGGCATCACCCGCTCAGCGCTGCGCGCTCTTGCGTCCCGCGGCCAGCGCGGCGACCACCTCGACCTCGAGCAGCAGGTCGTCGTGCACCAGCCGCGTCACGCCCACCAGCGTGCTCGCCGGCATCGCCGCGGCGTCGAGGTAGCGCGCGCGCACCTCGCGGTACTGGTTCAGGTTCTCCGGCGTCAGGCCCACCATGTAGGCGTTCATCTTGACGACGTCGAGCCAGTTGGCGCCCGCGGCCTTAAGGTTGTGGGCGAGGCTGGCGAAGACCTGCTCGGCCTGCGCGCGCATGTCGCCCTTGCCGACGACGGCGCCGTCGCGGTCGTAGCTCACTTGCCCGGACACGTACACCAGCGTCGTCGCGCCCTCCACGGCGACCGTGTGCGTGAAGAAACGCGGATCGAACAGCTCCTTCGGATTGAGATATCGCTTCTTCATGTCAGCGCCCCCCGCGCGGTGATCGGCCACAGGGCTTCCACCACCCCGCGGCGCACGCAAACGTACCAGTCGTAAAGGTTGATCGTCGGATCGCAGTGCCCCGGCACGAGCAGCAGCTTCTCGCCGAGCGCCGGCGCCGCTGCGCCCGGCGCCACCTCGATGAAGCCGTGCTCGTCGGACGCGAGCACATAGGCGAGCCCGGGACGCTGCCAGAGCGCCGGCATGCCCGAGTCGACGCTCGAGGCCTTGAGGCCCGCGTCGACGATGGCGCGCGCGCCGCCGCCGCGGCTCATCACCGTCGTCAGCACGAACAGCGCGTGCGCGAAGCGCGGCAGCGGCGCGCCCTGCTCGTTCTTTGCGTAGTCGGCGTCCATGAACGCATACGACCCGGGCTGGATCTCGTTCCAGGCGCCCGACTGCACCTCCAGCATGAAGGTGCCGCTGCCGGCGCCGGTGACCATCGGGCAGCCGAGCCCGGCGCCTTCGAGCAGCCGGCGCGTGGCGCGCACGTGCTCGGCCGCGCGCTCGATGAGCGCGCGGCGCTCGGCGAGCGTACGCACGTGCTGCGCGCGCCCGTTGTAGGCCTGCAGGCCCGCGAAGCGCAGGTGCCGGCACGCGGCCACCGCTTTCGCGAGCGCGAGCGCCGGCTCGCCGGGCGCCACGCCGCAGCGGCCCATGCCCACTTCCAGCTCGATGTACACGTCCAGCGTGACGCCCGCGCGGCCGGCGGCCGCGTCGAGCGCGCGCGCGTTGCCGGCGTCGTCCACGCACACGCCGATCTTCGCGCGGCGCGCGAGCTGCGCGAGGCGCTCCACCTTGGCGGCGCCGACGATCTCGTTCGTCACCAGCACGTCGCCGATGCCGCCCGCCACCATCGCCTCGGCCTCCGATACTTTCTGGCAGCAGGCACCC
>JBFFZT010000033.1:0-9377 GCA_041568535.1 Burkholderiales bacterium
ATGCCGTGTTGCTGCAGTAAAGCACCAGGTCCAATCCCCGAGAGCTGCAGAATCTGGGGTGACCCGATCGCGGCGGCGGCGAGCACCACCACGCGTGTTGCGCCCGCGACGCGCTTGTCGCCGCCGGCGCGAAACTCGACCCCGGTGCAGCTGCGCCCGTCGAACTGGAGCCGGGTTACATGGGCGCCGGTCAACACCGTCAGGTTCTTGCGATGGAGCACGGGTCGCAGAAACGCCTTCGTCGCACTCCACCGCACGCCCTTCTTCTGCGTCATCTGGAAGTACGCGCAGCCGCTGTTGTCCCCCGTGTTGAATACCTTGATCGGCGCGATGCCGCATTCGGCGGCCGCCGCGCGCCATGCGTCGAGGATCTCCCAGCGCACGCGCGGGTCCTCTACGCGCACCTCGCCGCCCGCGCCGTAGGTGTCGACCGCGCCGTGCTGGTAGTCCTCGAGCGACTGGAACACGGGCAGCACGTCATCCCAGCTCCAGCCGCGGTTGCCGAGCGCCGCCCAGTGGTCGTAATCCTCTTTCTGGCCGCGCATGTGGATCATGGCGTTGATCGACGAGCAGCCGCCCAGGCCTTTGCCGCGCGCGTAGTGGATCGAGCGGTCGGCGAGGTGCTCGTCCGGCGCGGTCTTGTAGCACCAGTCGGTGCGCGGGTTGGCGATGGTGTAGAGATAGCCGACCGGGATGTCGATCCAGAAATAATCGTCCTTGCCGCCGGCCTCGAGCAGCAGCACGCGCGTTTGCGGATCGCGCGACAGGCGGTTGGCGAGCAGGCACCCCGCGCTGCCGGCGCCGACGATGACGTAGTCGAATTCCACCTGCGTAGAATACATGGCTGCATGCGGCGCATTGGCATCGACCTGGGCGGCACGAAGATCGAGGCGCTGACCCTCGACGCGCAAGGGCGCGAAGTGTTCCGCAAACGCGTGCCGGCGCCGACCTCCGGCTACGACGCCACACTTGCGGCGGTGGCGGCGATCGCGCGCGAGGCGGGCGAGGGCTCGCTCGGCATCGGCATTCCCGGCGCGCTCTCGCCCGTCACCGGCCTGGTGAAGAATGCGAACTCCACGCATCTCATCGGCCACGCCTTCAAAGAAGATCTCGAGCGTGTGCTGGGGCGCGAGGTGCGGATGGCGAACGATGCCAACTGCTTCGCGCTGTCGGAGGCGGTGGACGGCGCCGCCGCCGGCGCGGAGGTGGTGTTCGGCGTGATCCTCGGCACCGGCGTGGGCGGCGGCGTCGTGGTGCGCGGCCAGGTGCTGACCGGGCCCAATGCCATCGCCGGGGAGTGGGGCCACAATCCGCTGCCGCTGCCGACGGCGGACGACCTGCCGCTGCGCATCTGCTACTGCCGGCGCGCCGGCTGCATCGAGGCCTACCTGTCGGGACCGTCGCTCGCGCGCGACCACGAGCGCGCCACCGGCGAGAAGCTCTCGCCCGCCGAGATCGTCGCCGGCGGCAACGAGGCGACGCTCGCGCGCTACGAGGAGCGCCTGGCGCGCGCGCTCGGCACCATCATCAACGTGCTCGACCCCGACGTGGTGGTGCTGGGCGGCGGCATGTCCAACGTGCAGCGGCTGTACGACAACGTGCCGAAGATCTGGGGGCGCTACGTCTTCTCCGACCACGTCGCGACGCGCCTGGTGCGCGCCATGCACGGCGACTCGAGCGGCGTGCGCGGCGCCGCGTGGCTGTGGGGCGGGCCGCCGAAGTAAGATGCGCGCATGACGCGCGTCCTGCTTGCTTTTTGCCTTGTCGCTCTCGCCGGCTGCGGCACCACGATGTCGGGACGCGATGCCTGCGCTGCGCGCCTGGACGCGGCATGGCAGGCGATGGAGGTCGCCAAAGTCGACGGCTTCGCGGGCACCGTGAGCTTCGCCAAAGCGATCGGGCTGCTCACCAGCGCCAAGACGCAGCAGACGCTGGAGAACTTCGCGCGCTGCGCCGACGAGGCCGAGCGAGCCCGGTTCTACATCGGCGAGGCGCGCCGCGGGCGCTAGCGCGACCGGTCCGCGTCACAAGCGATTGAAATTCCTGGGATCCTGGGCTGGGAGCCGCTGGCCCGCGCCGCCCGCATACCCCGTTCTAGGGATACCCGTCGACCCCGCGTCGCTCTAGCGTTGCGCAGGCACCGCACCGCGCGCGTGCCTGCTGTCCTGGAGGGGGACCTATGACGAATCGCACTGCCACAGCCGCTGCCGTCGCTTGCCTGATGTTTGCCGTTGCCGCGCCCGCCGCAGCCCAAGGCCCGGCGCTGGGCAAGGTGCACTTCAAGGTGGAGTGCAATGCCGACGCCCAGCGCGAGTTCAACCTGGCGATGGCGTATTACCACTCGTTCGCCTGGTCGCAGATGCGCGAGCCGCTGGAGCGCGTGCTGCAGGCCGACGCGCAATGCGGCATGGCGCACTGGCTGCGCACGCTGGCGGCGCTGAACAATCCCTTCGGCTGGCCCACGGTCATCCCCGCGGCGGTGCTCAGCGAGGGCGAACGGTTCCTCGACACCGCGCGCAGCGTCGGCCTCAAGACGCAGCGCGAGCGCGACTACGTCGACGCGCTTGCCGTGTTCTTCAAGGACCAGGACAAGCTTGACCACCGCGCGCGCGCCAAGGCGCTGGAAGCCGCGCTCGAGGGCGTGATGCGCAGCTACCCGCAGGACACCGAGGCGGCGATACTCTATTCGCTTGTGCTATCGGCGAACTTCGATCCGACCGACAAGAAGTACACCAACCAGCTCAAGGCGGCGAAGATCCTCGAGCCGCTCTTCTTCGCCCAGCCCGAGCACCCGGGCGCCGCGCACTACCTGATCCACAGCTACGACTACCCGCCGATCGCGGCGCACGGACTGGAGGCTGCCAAGCGCTACAGCAAGATCGCGCCCGACGCGCCGCACGCGCAGCACATGCCGTCGCACATCTTCACGCGCGTGGGCGCCTGGAAGGAGTCGATCGAGTCCAATCGCACGGCGGCGCGCGTGGGCGGCGACAAGAGCTTCGACAAGTGGCACGCCTACGACTACATGGTGTACGCGTACCTGCAGCTCGGGCAGCACGCCGCGGCGCGCGAGGTGGTGGCCGAAGCGCTGGGCAATCCGGCGCGCATCGATCACGGGGCCAAGGCCTACGCCTACGCCGCGATGCCGGCGCGGCTCGCGCTCGAGCGGGGCGCATGGAAGGAGGCGGCGGCGCTCGAGCTGTTCCCGGCGGCCGACGCTTATCCGTGGAAGAAATACACGTGGGCCGAAGCGGTCAACGCGTACGCGCGGGGCATCGGCGCCGCGCTGAGCGGGGACGCAGCCGGGGCGCGCGCCCAGGTGGCGCGCCTGCAGGCGCTCGGTGGCGCCACCAAGGTTCCGTACTGGGCCGATCAGATTTCGATCCAGGCGGCGGTCGTAGAGGCGCTGGCGACTCGCGCAGAGGGCAGAACGGCGGAAGGACTCGCCATGCTGCGCAAGGCGGCCGAGCGCGAGGACGCGACCGAGAAGCACGTGGTCACCCCCGGTCCCATCCTGCCGGCGCGCGAGATCCTCGCCTACGTGACGCTCGAGACCGGTGACTCGGCCGGGGCGCTGCGCGACTTCGAGTCGGTGCTGCAGCGCGAGCCGAATCGGTACCGCGCCGTCGCCGGCGCGATGCGCGCCGCCGAGCTTGCGGGCGATGCCTCCAAGGCGTCGGAGTTCAAGCGACAGCTGGCCGCGCTCGCCATGTGAGCTGGACGGCAGGCGCCGCGCGCTAGCGCGCGCGGCGCTGCGCCGGCTCGACCACGACGCGCGCCGAGCGCTCGAAGGTCCAGTAGGCCCAGGCCCAGTCGATCAGCACCACCAGGCGGTTCCTGAAGCCGATCAGGAAGTAGATGTGCGCGGTGAGCCAGGCGACCCAGGCGAGCCAGCCCCAGATGTGCACGCGCCCGAACATCGCCACCGCCGAGCTGCGGCCGATGGTGGCGAGCTGGCCGTAGTCGCGGTAGCGGAACGGCCGCGTCGGCCTGCCGGCGAGCCCGGCGACGAGGTTGCGCGCCGCGTGGCGTCCCATCTGCTTGGCGGCCGGCGCGACGCCGGGCACCGGCGGCTGGTGCGCGGGCAGCACCGCCAGGTCGCCGACCACCTGGATTTCGGGATGCCCCGGCACTGACAGGTCGGGCTCGACGATGACGCGCCCGCCGCGCTCGAGCGGCACGCCGAGCGTCGCGCCGAGCGGGCTCGCCGCGACCCCCGCGCACCACACCACGGTCTTCGCCTCGAGGCGGTCGCCGCCGAGCTGCACGCCCGTGGCGTCGATGCCGGTGATTCTCCTTCCCAGCCACACGGTGACGCCCATGCGCTCGAGCTGCACGCGCGCGCGCTCGGACAGGTCGGGCGAGTAGGGCGGCAGCACGCGGTCCATGGCCTCGACCAGGACCACGCGTGCGTTTCGCGGATCGAAACGGCGGAACTCGCCCTTCAGCGTATGGCGCGCGATCTCGGCGAGCATGCCGGCCATCTCCACGCCGGTCGCGCCCGCGCCGATGACGACGAAGGTGAGCCAGGCGGCACGCCGCACCGGATCGGTTTCGCGCTCGGCGTGCTCGAAGGCGAGCAGCACGCGCTTGCGGACCTCGAACGCGTCCTCCAGCGTCTTCAGCCCCGGGGCGTGCGCGCGCCACTCGTCGTGGCCGAAGTAGCTGTCGGTGGCGCCGGTGGCGAGGATCAGCCGGTCGTAGGCGAGCTCGTCGCCGTTCTCGAGGATCACCTTCCGGCCTGCGGCGTCGACGCGCTGCGCCTCGCCGAACAGCACTGTGGCGTTCTTCTGCTTCGCCAGCGCGCGGCGGATCGGCTCGGCAATGGCGGGCGCCGCCAGCCCCGCGGTCGCCACCTGGTAGAGCAGGGGCTGGAACAGGTGGTGGTTGGTGCGGTCCACGACCACGACCTCGACCGGCGCCTTGCGCAGCGCGCGCGCGGCGAACAGGCCGCCAAAGCCGCAGCCGAGGATGACGACGCGGGGAGTCATGCGGCTATCATAGGGGACAGGCTCATCCGGCATGAAGCGAGCTCGATGAGCCTGTCCCCTATGGACGCACTCAAACCGGGATTGAAGGGTCGCGCCGAGCTGGTGGTCGGCGAGGAGCATACCGCACCGCGCGTGGGCAGCGGCCGCGTGCACGTGCTCGCCACCCCGGTGATGATCAATCTCTTCGAGGCGGCGGCGCTCGACGCCATAGAGCGGCTGCTGCCCGCGGGCCGGCAGAGCCTGGGCACCGTGCTCAACGTGCGCCATGTCGCGGCGACCCCGGTCGGCATGCGCGTGATCGCGAGCGCGGAAGTGACCGGGATCGAGGGACGCACGGTGCGCTTTCGTCTCGAGGCGCGCGACGAAAAAGACCTGATCGGCGACGGCACGCACGAGCGCGTGGTGGTCAACGTCGCCAAGTTCGACGAGCGCGTGCAGCGCAAACTGAAGGGGGAGGCGTGATGAGCGCAGTCGGCGTGATCGGGCTGGGTTCGATGGGCGGCGGGGTGGCGAAGTCGCTGCTGGCGAAGAAGTTCGACACGCACGTGTACGACGTGCGCGCCGAAACGGTGCAGGCCTTTGTCGCGCAGGGCGCGAAAGCGGCGGCGACGCCGGCGGCGCTCGGCGCCGCGTGCGGCGTGGTGGTGATCCTGGTGGTCAACGCCGAGCAGACCGACAAGGTGCTGTTTGGCGAGCAGGGCGCCGCCGCGGCGATGCAGCAGGGCTCGGTGGTGGTCTCGAGCGCGACGCTGGCGCCCGATGTAGCCGAGCAGCTCGGCGCGCGCCTGGAAAAGATGGGCCTGCTGATGATCGATGCGCCGGTCTCGGGCGGAGCGGCCAAGGCCGCCGCCGGCGAAATGACGATCATGGCCTCGGGGGCGCCGGCAGCGTTCACGAAGTGCGAGATGGTGCTCGAGGCCATCGCCGCCAAGGTGTACCGGCTCGGCGATCGCCCCGGACCGGGCTCGAAAGTGAAGATGATCAACCAGCTGCTGGCGGGCGTGCACATCGCGGTGGCCTGCGAGGCGATGGCGCTCGGCATCCGCGCCGGCGCCGACCCGAAGACGCTCTACGAGGTGATCTCGAACAGCGCCGGCTCGTCGTGGATGTTCCAGAACCGCGTGCCGCACATCCTCGCGGGCGACTACCGGCCGCTCTCGGCGGTGAACATCTTCGTCAAGGACCTCGGCATCGTGCTCGACACGGCGAAGAAGTTCGGCTTCCCGCTGCCGCTCACCGCGACCGCGCACCAGCTATATCTCGCCGCCGCGGCGCAGGGGCACGGGCTCGAGGACGATGCCTCGGTGGTCAAGGTCTACGCCGCGCTCGCCGGGCTCGAGCTGCCCGTCAAATCGTGCATTTAGTACGGCCGCATGCCGAACAGCCAGGCGTGCTGCCACAACAGAAAGGCGAACGCCGCCAGCCCGACCGCGGGCCGCCACCAGCCGATTTCGCGCCAGACGACGCGGTTGCGGCCCTGCGCGATCGCCAGGAACGGCACGTTCGAGGTGAGCGCGGCGAAGCGCCGCCAGTCCTTGCCCAGCTGCGCCGCCTTGCGCGCATCCTGCAGCGTGGTGCCGGCGGCGGCGAGCAGCAGCAGCCCGCCGAAGAAGATCACCGCCTGCAGCGAGCCGATGGCGAGCAGGTGCGCGCCCGCCCATAGCATGATCGCCCACATCACCGGGTGGCGCGTGATGCGGATGATGCCGCGCGCCGGATCCTCGCTTTGCAGCGCGCGGCTCTGCCCGGCGAGGGTCGGGTTGCGCGCCAGCAAACCGCAGGCGAGCAGCACGAACGCGACCGGCAGGACCGCGACCGGCACCAGCCGCAGCCCGGGCCACAGGCCCTCGAAGGGCGCGCGCTTGTATTCCAGGCTCATCCAGACCAGCGCCGCCAGCGAGGCGAGCGAGAACAGGCCCTGGTAGGCGCCTTCGCCGACCGCGCGCACCGCCGCCGTGCGCAGCCGGGTCGCCGGCAGCGCGTGGATGCCGATGAACAGCAGCGTGGCGAGGATCAGGGTGAGCGTGGAGTCCATGGGATCGCGGCCCGTGCCGCGGTCCCCGGATTGTCGCTCAAGCGAGGTCGATGATAAACAGCCGGATCAGCTCTTCCAGGACCTCGCGCGTGCCGGCCACCCGGCAGCCGATGCGGGTCGCGCGCTCGCCGTTGGGCAGCGTGACGCGCGCGACGTTGCGCACCTCGAAGTCGACCTCGAACGGGTCCACCTGCGGATGGTGGATGCGCGCGCGCTCCAGCCGCGTGCCGGCGCACAGCGGGATCGTCGGGTCGGTGATCAGCATGCACAGGCCGTCGTGGCTGACGTCGGCGACGCGCGCGGCGAACTTCTGCAGGCCCATGCGCACGTCGCAGCCGACGGGCGCGTTTGCCGGGATGTTGACGCGCACCTGCGCGCGGCGCTGCATGCCGAGGATTTGCGTCGGCAGGCTGGTCTGGATGCAGGCCTGGCCGCGGTACGCGGTCTGGCGCGGCGCGCCGCCGATGAACGCGAACTGCGCGCCGCGGTGGTTGCAGCGCAGGGTGAGCGAGCGCGACGACAGCGCCGCGGTGTTGGCCGCCTTGTGATCCGAGAACTGCAGCAGCATGAAGCCGCGCACCGGCTCCACGTAGACCAGCTGCGACAGGAACAGCACCTGTTGCGGCAGGCTCGCGGTGACGGCGTCGCGGTCCTCGAGCATCGAATCGAGCAGACGCCCGATCTCGATGCCCGAGCGCACGAGAAGCTGGCCGGTGATCGCCAGCCGGGAAGTGATGTCGGGCGAGGTCAGGGTCAAGGCTGGACGACACTGTGCCAGCTTGGCGGCGGCGCTCAAGGTCAAAGTACGCAATCGGCGGGCCTGTCGGGGAAGCCCGACGTGCTCAATGTCTCAGCGCAAACCAGATTGCGGTCACCAGGAGCGTGACCAGTGCCACGGGCACGCCGGTGCGCGCGTGCGTGCGCCAGTCGATGGCGATGCCGCGCCGGCGCGCGGCGTCGACGACGATGATGTTGGCGATGGAGCCGACGATCAGCAGGTTGCCGGCGAGCGTGCTCACCAGCGCGAGCATCGGCCCGGAGAACGGCTCGGTCGCCGCCGGCAGCAGGAGCATCACCGCCGGCACGTTGGACACCAGGTTGGACAGCACGAGCGTGGCGACGAACAGCGGCCCGGTATCGGTCAGCGGCATGCCGGCCTCGCTCAGCCACGCCAGCGCGGCCGCCACGAGGCCGGTCTGCGCCAGGGCGTGGTTGACCACGAACAGGCCGACGAACAGCACCAGCAGCTCCCAGTCCACCAGGCCGAGCATCTTGTGCGAGTGGAATTTGCGGCTCATCAGCACCAGCCCGGCGCCGGCGAGCGCCGCCACCTCGCGTGGCACGTCGGTGAGCAGGAACGCGCCGACCAGCGCGCACGCGACCGCCAGCCCCTTGGCGGTCTGCCAGCGGTCGTAGTGGGCGAAGTCCTCGCGGCGCTCGGGCGGCGGGTCGTCGAGCACCGTGCGCCAGCGGCCGCGCGTCTGCCAGACCAGGATGCCCCAGGTGGCCGCCAGCCCGAGCAGCACCGGCCCGAGGGCCTCGAGGGCGTAGCCCGCGAACGAAAGCCCGAGCGTCTGCCCGATGAGCATGTTCTGCGGGTTGCCGATCAGCGTCGCCGCGGAGCCCACGTTCGCCGCGCAGGCGAGGCCGAGGAGATAGGGCACGGGATCCAGGCGCCGCGCGAGGCAGGCGTCGGCCAGCACCGGCGCCACCGCAAGGCAGATGACGTCGTTGCTGAACACCGCCGACAGCGCGCCGATCACCGCGATCACCAGGGCGAGCAGCGCCGGCGGCGAAACGCGCAGGTCCACGACCTCGAGCGTGACGCGCGTGTAGAAGCCGCCGAGGCGCATCTGCGCCGAGATCACCATGAAGGAGAACAGCAGCAGCAGCGTCGGCAGGTGCACCGCGCCCGCCGCCTCGGCGGGCGTCACGGCGCCGAGCGCGACGAGCGCGATCGCGCCGAGCAGCGCCACCCCGGTGCGGTCGAGCTGCAGGAACGGCAGCCCGCCGAGCAGCATGCCGAGGTAGACGACGGCGAAGACCGCGAGGACGGTCGTCGCCATGGCGGCGCCCTCAGGCAAGCGACTTGCCGACGATCTCGGCGACGTCGCGCGACAGGCCCGCGGCGTCGCGGATGCGCTCCAGCTGCGCGCGCGCGAGCCCCTGGCGTGCGGCGTCGAACTTGCGCCAGCGATCGAATCCCCGCGCCATGCGCGCCGCGACCTGCGGGTTGATGCGGTCGAGCTCGAGCACGCGCTCGGCGAGGAACGCGTAGCCCGCGCCGTCGGCGGCGTGGAAGCGCACGTGGTTGGCGGCGAAGGCGCGCACCAGCGCGTAGACCTTGTTCG
>JBFFZT010000034.1:0-9345 GCA_041568535.1 Burkholderiales bacterium
AGGTCGGAAAAGAGCGCGAGCAGCGCGCCCGCGCCCGCGCACACGCCGTCCACCGCGGCGACGACCGGCTGCGGGCAGGCGCGCATCGCCTTCACCACGTCGCCGGTCATGCGCGTGAATTCCAGCAGCTCCGGCATCTTCATCTTGGTGAGCGGACCGATGATCTCGTGCACGTCGCCGCCGGAGCAGAAGTTGCCGCCGGCGCCGCTGAGCACCACAACCTTCACCTCTTTCTCATAAGGCAGGCGGCGAAACAGCTCGCGCAGCTCGGCGTAGGACTCGAAGGTGAGCGGGTTCTTGCGCTCGGGCCGGTCGAGCGTGATGCAGCCCACCTGCGCCTCGAGCCGCCAGCGGAAATGCTTGGTCTGGATCATGCGGAGTTCTCCAGGGTGATTGCCTTCAGGCGCGCGAGCAGCTGCATCAGCGCCTCGGCGTCCTTTCGCGTCAGGCCGCCGAGGAGCTCGATCACCCACTCCTCGTGCGCGCGCGCCATCTCGGCGAAGGCCTTGTCGCCGGCGCGCGTGAGCTTCACGCGCCAGGCGCGCCGGTCGGCGGCGTCGTCGACGCGCTCGACCAGGCCCTCCTTCACCAGCTGGTCGACGATGCCGGTGACATTGCCGCCGGTGACCATCAGCAGGCGCGAGAGCTCGTTCATCTTCAGGCCCTGCGGGTGGCGCTCGAGCTGCGACATGAGGTCGAAGCGCGGCAGCGTGGTGTCGAACCGCTCGCGCAGCCGCGAGCGCACGTGGCGCTCGATCAGCTGCGAGCAGGTGAGCAGCCGCAGCCAAAGCCGCAGCGCGCGGTGGTCGTCGACCGTCGCGCGGGTCTCTCTGTCCATCACGGTCGAATCCATCAGGCCTGAATAGCTCAAGCCTAAAGTATCTGCCGGGCGCCACCGGTTGGCAACCCCCTCAGGCGGCCCACGCGCGCCACAGGAAGCTCGCCCCGCCCGCCAGCACGACGACGTCCATGAAGGCGGTATGCACCTTGAGCGGCACGAGCGCAAGCAATCGCCGCGCGATGAACGCCCCCGGCATGGTGCACAGGCCGATCAGCACCCCGGCGAGCGCGAGCTCGGCGTTCAGGCGCGCCACGCTGCCAAACAGCACGATCTTGGCGGCGCCCATGATCACCGAGACGATGGCGTCGGTGGCGATGAGCGCTGCGCCCTGCAGCCCCGCGGCCATCAGCATGGAAATCAGCAGCAGCCCGACCCCCGTCATGCTGCCGTTGACGAAGCCGAAGCCCGCCCCCGCCACCGTGACGCCGCGCGCCTCGAGCCGCCAGCCGGCGCGCGCGAGGAGCCGGCGCACCGGCACGCTCACCACGAAGAACGTGCCGAGGAGCAGCGCCACCCAGCGCGCCTCGAGCAGCGTGTAGGCGTAGGCGCCGGCGACGCAGGCCGGCAGCCCTACGAGCAGGATGCGCCGCGCGTGCGGCCAGTGGATGTCGCGCCAGAACGCGGCGACGCGGCTGCCGTTCGCGAAGATCATGCCGACCGCCATCACCGGCACGACGTTCACCATGCCCACCACCGGCGCGAGAAAGATCGGCACCACCAGGCCCGTGCCATAGCCCGCCAGCCCGCCCAGGATCGAGCCGGCGAGCGCCACCGCGGCGATCAGCGCGAGCTCGGCGGCGCCGACGTCGGCGAGCTGGAATGCGGCGTCCACTCGGGGATCGCTTCCTGGAGGAACTGCAGCACCGCCACTTCGACGCGGCGCAGCGCGCCGCCGCGGCGGTGGCGCTTGGCGCGCCGCGGCGGCGCCGGCGGCTGCGGCACCGTGCGCCCGAGCAAGTACGCGTGCAGCAGCGCGGGGTGCACGTAGTACTTGCGGCATACGGCGCGCGTGTTGCCCAGGCGCTCGGCGACCGCATCGATGGCGCGCAGGATGTTGCGGTCCGCCTCGCGCTTGCTCGCCGCCGGCCCCATCGCGCGCAGCTCGACGGCAGCCAGCATGGTGCCGCCCCAGGTGCGAAAGTCCTTCGCCGTGACGTCGCGCCCGCTCGCCTCGCGCAGGTAGATGTTGACGTCATCCGAGGTCACCGCCTCGCGCTTGCCCGAGGCGTTCAGGTACTGGAACATCTCCTGGCCGGGCAGGTCCTGGCAGCGCTGGATGATGCGCGCGAGGCGCGGCTCGGCGACCGAGACCGAGTGCTCGACGCCGCTTTTCCCCCGGAAGGTGAAGCGCAGCACGTCGCCCGCCACGCTGACGTGGCGCCGGCGCAGCGTGGTGAGGCCGAAGGAGCGGTTCTCGCGCGCGTACTCGTCGTTGCCGACGCGGATCAGCGTGCGGTCGAGCAGCCGCACCACGGTGGCGAGGAGCTGCGCGCGCCCCAGGTCGTCGCCGCGCAGGTCGCGCTCGACGCGCTCCCTGAGGTTCGGCAGCGCCTCGCTGAACTCCAGCATGCGGCGGAACTTGGACTGATCGCGCGCATCGCGGTACGACGGGTGGTAGCGGTACTGCTTGCGCCCGCGCGCATCGCGCGCCGTGGCCTGGATGTGGCCGCCCGGGTCGGGGCAGATCCAGACGTCGGTCCAGGCGGGCGGGATGGCGAGCGCGTTGAGGCGCTTGCGCGTCGCCGCGTCGGCGATGCGCCTGCCCTCGGGCGTGTAGTACGTCCAGCCGGTGCCCGCGCGCTTGCGCGTGATGCCGGCGAGGCCGTCGGTGACGTAGGTGAGGCCCGCGCGCACAGCCGCCTTGCGGTGCTCGCGGTTGCGCGCCGAGCTCATGGCTCCGGGATCAGCCGCTCAGGCTTTTCTCAGGAAATCGAAGTCGCAGCCGTGCTCGGCCTGCAGCACGTGGTCCATGTAGAGCTTGGCGTAGCCGCGCCTGGGCGCCTCGACCGGCGGCTTCCAGGCCGCCTTGCGCTTCGCCAGCTCGGCCTCCGGCACCGCGAGATCGATGCGCCGTTCCTTCACCGAGACGCGGATGCGATCGCCGTTTCGCACCAGCGCGAGCGGGCCGCCGGCCGCGGCCTCGGGCGAGACGTGCAGCACGATGGTGCCGTAGGCGGTGCCGCTCATCCTCGCGTCCGAGATGCGCACCATGTCCTTCACGCCCGATCTTGCCAGCTTGGCCGGGATCGGCAGATAGCCGGCCTCGGGCATGGCGTAGCCCGATTTCGGCCCCGCGTTCTGCAGCACCATGAAGTCGTCGGCCGTGATGTCGAGCGCCGGGTCGTCGACGCGCGCGGCGAGATCGTCGAGCGAGCTGAACACGACCGCGCGGCCCTCCTTCTCGAAGAGCTTCGGGTCCGCGGCCGAGCGCTTGAGGATCGCGCCGTTGGGCGCGAGCGAGCCGAACAGCGCCACCAGCCCGCCCTCCTTGGCCAGCGGCTCGGCGAGCGGGCGCACCACGGCGCGGTCCACCCAGGCGTCCTTCTCCTGCTCGAGGCGCTCGCCCAAGGTCTCGCCGGCGACTGTCATGCAATCGAGGTTGAGCAGCGGCTTGAGCTCCCGCAGCACCGCGCCCACGCCGCCCGCGGCGTAGAGGTCGGACATGTAGTACTGGCCCGTGGGTTTCAGGTCCACCAGCACCGGCGTGGAATCCGACAGCTCGTTCAGATGCTTCAGGTCGACCTTCACGCCCGCGCGCCCGGCGATCGCCGTGAGGTGCACGATCGCGTTGGTCGAGCCGCCGATGGCGAGCAGCACCCGCAACGCATTCTCCACCGATTGCGCCGTGATCACCTGCGACGGACGGATCGGGTTCTTCACCAGCTCGACCGCGCGGCGCCCGCTCGCTTCGCCCGCGCGCAGCCGGTCGGCGTGCACGGCCGGAATCGCCGCCGTACCCGGCAGCGCCATGCCGAGCGCCTCGGCGATCGAGGCCATGGTGGACGCGGTGCCCATCACCGCGCAGGTGCCCGCGGTGGTGGCGAGGTTGCCTTCCACTTCGCCGATGCCCGCCGCGTCCACCTTGCCCGCCCGATGCAGCGCCCAGAAGCGCCGGCAATCGGTGCAGGCGCCCAGGCGCTCGCCGTGGAACGAGGTCGGCATCATCGGCCCGGCAACGAGCTGCACTGCCGGCACGTCGGCCGAGGCCGCGCCCATCAACTGCGCGGGCACTGTCTTGTCGCAGCCGCCGACCAGCACCACGGCGTCCATCGGCTGCGCGCGCACCATCTCCTCGACGTCGATCGACATCAGGTTGCGGAACATCATCGAGGTGGGACTGAGGAACACCTCGCCCAGGGACACCGTGGGGAACTCGATCGGCAGCCCGCCCGCGGCGAGCACGCCGCGCTTCACCGCCTCGATCAGCTCGGGAAAGTGGCGGTGGCAGTTATTGAAGCCGCTCTTGGAGTCCGCGATGCCGACCACGGGCCGCTCGAGCATCTCGCCCGAGTAGCCCATGCTCTTCGCGAAGGAGCGCCGCAGGTACAGCGAGAAGCCCGCGTCGCCGTAGTTGGTCAGGCCCCGCGCCAGGCCCTGCGGCTTTCCCTGCGGCATGCGGCCTCAGCCCTGCACGACCGCTTCGACGTAGATCTCGACGCGCCGGTTTGCCTGGCGGCCGGACTCGGTGGCGTTGCTCGCCACCGGCACGGTTTCGCCCTTGCCCGCGGTGGCAAGGCGCATGCCGTTGACGTTGCGCGACTCGAGGTACTGCGCCACCGACAGCGCGCGCTCCTCGGACAGCTTCTGGTTGTACGTGTTCGAGCCAGTGCTGTCGGTGTGCCCGACCACCGTCAGCGTGGTCTTGCCGTAGCGCACGACGACGTCGGCGAGCTTGTCGAGCGTGCTGCGGAACCCCGGCTTCACGGCGGCGGAGTCCGTGTCGAACGCCGTCTGCGCCGTCATGGTCACCACCACCACCTGGTCGGAGAGCTTCTGCACGCGCGCCTGCCCGGCCTGGATCTCCGGGGCGAGGTTCTTCTCCAGGTCGCGCTTCTGGCTGTCCATGTAGTTGCCGACCGCGGCCCCGGCGAGGCCGCCGCCCACCGCGCCCACCACCGCGCCCTTGGTGCGGTTCTTCTTGTAGGCCATCGACCCGACCACGGCGCCGCCGATGGCGCCGATCAGCGCCCCGCTCTGCGTGTGCGTCATCGGCCGGCTGGGGTCGGTCTGGCAACCCGCGAGCAGGGCCCCGCCCGCGATCATCGCTATCCAGGATGTCCTCATGTCACCTCCGTGTCTTGATCCCCTACTGCCCCCAGGACCCAAGCGTACCCCATTGCGGGCGCCGCGCTAGCGGTTGAGCCGCCAGTCGTACGGCGTGTAGGCGATGCGCACGCTCGCCGCGTCGCGCTCCAGGCGCGCGGCCGCGTCGCGATCGTACAGGTAGCGCGCCACGGTCCGCGCCACCGCGTCGCGCGCCGCGCCGAAGTCCTCGCGATACCAGCGGAAGATCTCGGACACGCGCAGCGTGTCGCCCTCGAGCGCGCTCGTCGCATTGATGAAGGTGCGCGCCGCGGCGTCGAGCTGCTCGTCGATGCGCTCGGGGTCGTAGGCTTCGATCGGCGGGCAGGTGCGGCTCGCGCAGACCAGGGCGAAGTGGATGCGCGGATCGATCGTGCGCACCATGGCGCGCCGGCGCGGGTCGGCGCCGCGCAGCCGCCGGCGCAGGCGGTACGGCGGCACCGCGTTCGCGCGCAGGATGCCGTGCTCGATGTCCGCGGCGCTGTAGATCTCGCCGCCGACGCGGTAGCGGATGCACTCGAAGAACATCGGCACTTCCTTCACCGAGGCGTCGATGCCGAGCTCGATCACGCCGTGGATCACCAGCGTGTTGAAGACGTTGGTCCAGAACGCGATGCGCTCGGCGTCGTCGGCGAGCGTGGCCGGGTCGAACTCGGCGAGCCGCGCCGCAAGGCCGCGGAACGCCGCGTAGGCGTCGCTGCCGCGCATCGCCGCGTAGTCGATCCTCTGCGTATGCCCGTCGTAGAACTGGCCGCGCACCACGTTCATGGCGCGCTTCATGGCGCGCGCCGGGCGCTCGGCGTCCCCGCCCCCTGCGCGCTCGCCCTCGTTCAGCACCGCGCTGCCAATCAGAAGCGCGAGCTTGCGCCCGAGGCCGATCGGCGCCGGGTCGCGGCGCGGCCGGCGCGCCTCGAGGTAGCGCAGCACGGTGGTGGCGTAGCCGATGTGCGAGTAGGCCTGGGGAAAGTTGCCGGTGATCTCCTGGAAGCGCGGCTCGTACTGCTCGCCGAACAGGCCCAGGGCATTGGTGTAGCGCCCAGTCTCGCGCAGGTACTCGTCGACCTCGTCGAGGCGCCCCTGCAGGATGAGGCAGTGCAGGTACCAGAACAGGCAGATCATGAAGCCCTGCTCCTGGCCCTCGAGCCCGTCTTCGGCCTCGTAGCGCAGCACGGTGCGATCGCGCAGCAGCTCGCGCTCGATCACGCGGATGGTCCCCGCGACGCGCTCGTCCGAGCACGGCAGGAAGCCCATGAGCGGGATCAGCAGCAGCGCGGCGTCGACCGCTTCGGTCTCGTAGTGCTGGGTGAACGAGCCGCGCTTCTCGTTGTAGCCGCGCGCGAGGATGTCCGCGCGGATCGCCTCGCGCTCGGCGCTCCAGCGCCCGATGTCGCCGGGAAAGCCGTAGTGCCCGGCGATCTTGATGGCGCGATCCAGCGCCACCCAGCACATGAGCTTCGAGTGCACGTAGTGGCGCGAGCCGATGCGCGCCTCCCAGATGCCGTCGTCGGGCTCGCGCCACACGCGCATCACCTCGTCGACCAGCGGCCGCAGCACCTCCCAGTCGGCGAAGCGGATCTTGCCCACCAGGCGCGACACGGCGAACAGCGCGTCGAACAGCTCGCCGTAGATGTCGTGCTGCTTCTGGTGCACCACGTACTGGCCGATGCGCACCGGCCGCGAGTTCTTGTAGCCGGACAGGTGCGCGAGCTCGGTCTCGTCGCCCGGCGGCTCGGGCGCCTGCAGCCGGTAGACGATCGACAGCCCGCCGCGGCGCATCACCTTTTCCAGCCACTCGAGGTACTTCTCGGTTTCGGCGACGTGGCCGAGCTCGAACAGCGCCGAGAGCGTCATGCTGGTGTCGCGGATCCAGCTCAGGCGGTAGTCCCAGTTGCGCTCGCCGCCGATGATCGCCGGCAGCGAGGTGGTGCCGGCGGCGGCGATGGCGCCGGTCTTCTCCAGCTGCAGCAGCTTGAGCACCAGCGCGGCGCGATCGAGCTGCTCCTGCCAGAGACTCTCGCGCCGCGCGCGCCAGGTCTCGCTCTGCAGCAGCCACGCGCGCCAGTACGCGCGCGTGCTCTCCAGCAGGCGGGCGCAGGCCGCGTCGTCCCCGGGCAGCGGCGCATCGCCGTAGCCGAGCGCCAGCCACACGCACTCGCCCTCGGCGAGCTCGAGGCGCGCGCGCTCCCCGTCCCAGGCGAGCGCGCGGCTGGCGCCGAGCGTCAGCCGCTCGTCGCCGCGGCGAAACACGACCTGCCGGCCCGCGCTCTCGCGCTCGGGCGTGCGCCGCGCGTAGTCGAAACGCGGCGTGCATTCGATCTCGAGGGCGACCGTGCCGCGCACCACGAGCGCGCGGCGCAGCAGCAGCAGCGGGTCGGGACGCGCGGCGTCGTCCGCGGCCATGAAGTCCGTGAGCTCGACCTCGCCCGCGCCGGTGCGAAAGCGCGTCTCGAGGATATTGCTGTGCTGCAGGTAGACCTGCGCAGCGTCGTACGGCGCGGCGGGCGTGATGCAGAAGCGCCCGCCTTTCTCGTCGTCGAGCAGCGCGGCGAACACCGAGGGCGAATCCATGTACGGCAGGCACATCCAGTCGAGCGATCCGTCGCGCCCGACCAGCCCGATCGTGCTGCCGTTGCCGATGATCCCGTAGTCGCCGATTCGCTTGTAGGGCACTGCGTCGATGGTACATTCTTCACGCCCATCCCGAGGAGCCCGCCCATGGCCGAACGCAAGTCCCCGCCCGCCACCATCGCCACCGTGAAGGACATCGTGCCCAAGCTCGCCGAGCTCACCGAGAAGGTGCTGTTCGGCGACGTGTGGGCGCGGCCCGGCCTTTCCAAGCGCGATCGCAGCCTTGCCACGGTCGCCGCGCTCATCGCGCTGCACCGGCCCGACCAGCTGAAAGGGCACATCTGGCGCGCGCTCGACAACGGCGTGACGCGCGAGGAGCTCGCCGAGCTCTTCACGCACCTCGCGTTCTACGCCGGCTGGGCGAGCGGCATCAGCGCGGCGCAGGTCGCCAAGCAGGTCTATGAGGAGCGCGGCGCATGAAGATCGCCTTCATCGGCCTGGGCCTGATGGGCGCGCACATGGCGGCGAGCCTGGTGCGCGCCGGGCACGCGCTCAAGGTGCATGACCTGAGAAAGATCGACGTCGCGGGCGCCGCGTGGGCCGACACGCCGGCGCAGGCCGTGGCCGGCGCCGAGGCGGTGTTCACGTCGCTGCCCGGCCCCAGGGAGGTCGAGGCGCTGGCGCCGGTACTGGGCGAGGCGAAGGGCGCCGCCTGGTTCGACCTGACCACCAACTCGCCCGAATGCGTGCGCCGGGTGTACGCGCAGATGAAGCCGCGCGGCGTGACGCTGCTCGATGCGCCGGTGAGCGGCGGGCCGGCCGGCGCGAAGAGCGGCCGCCTCGCGCTGTGGGTCGGCGGCGACCAGCCCGTGTACGAGCGCCACGAGGCCGTGCTGCGCGCGATCGGCGACCAGCCGTGCTACGTCGGGCCGATCGGCGCCGGGTCGATCGCCAAGCTCGCGCACAACTGCGCGAGCTTCACCGTGCAGACCGCGCTCGCCGAGATCTTCACGCTCGGCGTCAAGGCGGGCGTCGAGCCGCTGGCGCTGTTCCGGGCGCTGCGCCACGGCGCCACCGGCCGCAAGCGCACCTTCGACCGGCTCGCCGAGCAGTACCTGCCGGGCGCCTACGACCCGCCCGCGTTCGCGCTCAAGCTCGCGCACAAGGACCTGTCGCTCGCCCTGGCGCTCGCGCGCGAGGTCGGCGTGCCGATGCAGCTCACCACCAGCGCCTTCGGCCAGTTCGAGGAGGCGATGCAGCGCGGCTGGGGCGAGCGCGACTCGCGCACGCCGATGCTGCTGCAGAACGAGCGCGCGGGGGTCGAGCCGCACGTGCCGGCGGCCAAGCTGCGCGAGGTGCTGGACTAGAATCCGCGGCATGGCCACGCGCCTGCATTCCCGGCTGCGCTTCGCGCCGTCCTGGCCGCGCTGGCCAGGCTCGCCGAGGACAGGGCCGTCGTCTTCCCGGTGCATCCGCGGACGGCGGCGAGCGTGGACCGCTTCGATCTGGGCGGCCGGATCGGGAGCATCCGCGCGATCGACCCTCTCGGCTACCACGAGATGCTCGGCCTCGTGGACGGCGCCGCCGCCGTGATCACCGACTCGGGCGGGCTCCAGGAGGAGACGACGGTGCTG
>JBFFZT010000035.1:0-9284 GCA_041568535.1 Burkholderiales bacterium
CAAGCCGCACGTCAAGACCTCGCTTGCCCCGGGCTCGCGCGTGGTCACCGAGTACCTCGCCAAGGCGGGGCTCACGCCGTACCTCGAGAAGCTCGGCTTCAACCTCGCCGCCTACGGCTGCACCACGTGCATCGGCAATTCCGGGCCGCTCGCGCAGCCGATCGAGGAGGCGATCGTCAAGAACGACCTGGTATGCGCGGCGGTGCTCTCGGGCAACCGCAACTTCGAGGCGCGCATCCATCCGAACATCCGTGCCAACTTCCTCGCCAGCCCGCCGCTCGTGGTGGCCTACGCCATCGCCGGCACGATGCTGAAGGACTTCAAGACCGAGCCGCTCGGAAAATCGAAGGACGGCCGCGACGTCTACATCGGCCACATCTGGCCGAGCGCCGACGAGATCAAGGCGCTGCTCAAGCTGGCGATGGACGGCCCCACCTTCCGCCGCCTGTACTCCAACCTCGGCGACGCGAACCCGATGTGGAAGAAGATCTCCGCGCCCTCGGGCCAGGTGTACAGCTGGCCGAACTCGACCTACATCGCCGAGCCGCCCTTCTTCGCCGATTTCGGCATGCAGCCGCAGCAACCGGGCGACGTCAAAGGCGCGAAGGTCCTCGGCATCTTCGGCGACTCGGTCACCACCGACCACATCTCGCCCGCGGGCTCGATCAAGCCGACCTCCCCCGCCGGCCTCTACCTGCAGGAGCACGACGTCGCGGTGGCGGATTTCAACAGCTACGGCGCGCGCCGCGGCAACCACGAGGTGATGATGCGCGGCACCTTCGCCAACGTGCGCATCAAGAACCTGATGATGGGCGGCAAGGAAGGCGGCCTGACGAAATTCCAAGGCCAGGAAATGCCGATCTACGACGCCGCCATGCGCTACATCGCGGAAGGCACGCCGACCGTTGTCTTCGGCGGCGAGGAGTACGGCACCGGCTCATCGCGCGACTGGGCGGCCAAGGGCACGCAGCTGCTCGGCGTGAAAGCGGTGATCGTGCGCAGCTTCGAGCGCATCCATCGCTCCAACCTGGTCGGCATGGGCGTGCTGCCGCTGCAGTTCACCGGGTCCGACTCGGTGCAGTCGCTCGGCCTGAAGGGCGACGAGACCATCGACGTGCTCGGCATGGACGACATCCGGCCGCAGCAGGAGCTGACGCTCATCATCACGCGCGCCGACGGCTCGAAGCAGGAGCTGAAGGTGAAGTCGCGCATCGACACGCCGATCGAGGTCGACTACTTCATGCACGGCGGCATCCTGCCGTATGTGCTGCGCGAGCTGATCTCGAAAGCCGGGTCTGCGGCGACGAAGGCGGCCTAGAAGCGCAGCGCGGCCTGCACGCCGACGAGCAGGCTGCGCGCCGGCGCCGGCTCGTAGTAGCGGCCGTTGCCGTCGTTGACGATGACCGAGCCGACGTAGGCCTTGTCGCCGACGTTGTCGACGCGCAGGAACTGCGTGACGCGCCAGCCCTCGCCGCGCTGCTCGAAGCCGACGACGGCGTTCACCACGCTGAACGACGGGGCGTACTCGCTGTTCTGGTCGTTGACCGGGACCCGGGCGCGGTGCAAGAACTCCAGCGCGATGCGCAGGCCGAGCGGCGCGTGGCGCCAGGCGCCTTCGGCGTAGAGCTGCGCCTTCGGCACGCCGGGCAGCTGGTTGCCGGCGGCCGAGGTGCCGAAATCCTGCTCGAACTCGGCGTCGAGCCAGGTATAGGCGGCGCGCGCCTCGAACGGGCCCGAAATCAGGGTCTCCGCGCCGAGCTCCAGCCCGCGGCGCTGGGTGCGGCCCGCGTTTCGGAACACGTTGCGGCCAGGCTGCAACGACGCCTCCGCAACGATCTCGTTGCGCGTCTCGATGTCGAACAGCGCCAGGTTGAGCCTGCCGAGTCCGGCACGCACGGCCTTGAGCCCGGTCTCCACGTGCCGGCTGCGCGCGGGCTCGAGGGCGAAGTTGAGCCCGGTGCCGCCGTTCCGGTACGCGAGCTCGACGAACGTCGGTGTCTCGAATCCGCGCCCATAGTTCGCGTACCAGCTGGTTTGCGCGTCAACCTTGAACACGATCCCGGCGACCGGGGTCGTGGCGGAGTAGTGCTTGCTGCCGCTGTCATCGGGGTTCGCGCCGACGATGAAGAAGTCGTCGGTTTCGAAGGCCACCCGCGTGGCGCGCAGGCCGGCGTGCGCCGACCAGCGCTCCGCAAACCGCCACTCGCCCTGCGCGAACACGCCGGCGCTGGACACCGTATTGTCCTCGTCGCGCTTGAGCGCGCCCTCCACCCCGTTCAGGTTCTCGAAACCGCGCCGGCGCTCGACCATGCGCTCGTACTCAAGGCCGACGGCAAGCTTGAGCGGGCGGCCGCCGAGCGCGGCGTCCTGGTGCAGCCGCAGGGCGCCGCCGCCGAACTCCCGGTCGAGGTCGACGACGCCCCCGGAGCTGAGCGCGCCGGTGCCGTCGAAGCCCAGGTACTGGCGCACGTCACGCGTTCCCGCCCAGGCGCTCCCGCTCAGCCGCGCGCCGCCGCTCAGCCTGCGCTCCAAGGTCGCGCCGACCTGGTCGTGGGTAATCGACTTGCGCGTGTTGAACTGCGTTGCAACCGGATCGGCCTGGCGCGGGTTCTGCGCCACCTGCGCCGCGGTCAGCCCGAGCGGGTCCTGTGTATTGGGCTGGTACAGCGCCGTCCCGACCAGCGTAAGCCCGGCATCCCCGCCCGCCGGCACCGTCAGCTTGGCATTGAGCTGGTCGCGCCGCACCGCGCTGTGGTCGCGATAGCCGTCGGACTCGAAGTGCGACAGGTTGAAGAGCGAGGCGACGCCCTGGCGCTGCGCGCCGAACTTGAGCGACGCGCGGCGCGTACCGTAGCTCCCCGCGAACGCGCCCCCTGACAGGGTCGGCGCCGGCGGCGCGTCCTCGGTCAGCACGTTGATGACGCCGCCCGAAGCGTTGCCGTACAGCGCGGAGAACGGCCCGCGCAGCACCTCGATGCGCTCTGCCGAACCGAGGTCGAAAGTCGCCGCCTGCCCCTGGCCGTCCGGCATGCTGGCCGGAATGCCGTCTGCGATCAGCCGGATGCCGCGCACGCCGAAGGTGGCGCGCGCACCGAACCCCCGCGACGACACCTGCAGGTCCTGCGCGTAGTTCTGGCGGTTCAGCACGACCAGGCCCGGGACGCGGCCGAGGCTTTCGGACAGGTTGACCTGCGGCCTGCCCTCGCGCAGCTCTTCGCCGTAGACGCGGTCGATGGCCGCCGGGATCTGCAGGCTCGGCTGGTCGACGCGCGTCGCAGTGACCATCACCGGGTCGGCTGGCTGGGCGAACGCGCAGCACGGGATGACGGCCAAGCCTGCCAGGACGCGTCGCATGCGATTATTATGCGGGCAACCATGCCGCCTCGCGGAAGCCGCCTCGCCTGTACCCTGAAGTCGATCGACGGCTGCCAGGGCTCGTTCGACGTCACGCCCGGCGAGCAGCCCAACAGCGTCGCCAGCGTCGGCGAAGTGAGCTGGAACAAGCCGCCGGAGAAACCGGTGCAGGAAGGCGCCTTTACCGTGATCGGCGACCTGGGCATGACCGGGCAGGTGATCCTCGTCAACCAGTACCAGTGGCGCGCGCTGACCGAGGCGAAGCTGGAGAAGTTCTTCTACGCGGCGATGCTCTGGGGCAAGAGTCCCTTCAAGGTGATCGAGGACGCGCAGCTGATCCTCAAGCGCGGGAAGTAGCGCGACCGAGCGCGATCAGCACCGCGCCCAGCACCACCGCGCCCGCGGCGAGCAGCAGCGAGCCGTTGAAGCCGCCCTGGCGCTCGGCGAGCCAGCCCGCGATCACCGGGCCGATCATCTGGCCGAGGCCGAAGGCGGCGGTGAGCAGCCCGATCATGCGCGCCGGGTGCCACGAGATGCGGCCGCCGTAGGCCACGATCACCGCCGTGATGCCCATGAACGTGCCGCCGAAGAACACCGCGGCGATGAGCGCGATCCAGAGCGAGTCTGAGAACACCGGCAGCACGATGCCCGCGGCCTGCACCAGGTGTGCGGCGATGAGCGCGGCCGGCGCGCCCCAGCGCTGCGCCACCCGGCTCCAAAGCAGCGTCGAGGGTGCGCCGGCGAGTCCCACCGCGATCCACAGTGACTCCGCGGCCCCGCCGATGCCGGGCATCTGCTTGGCGATCGCGACCAGAAACGTGCCGGTGACAACGTAGCCGAGGCCTTCGAGGAAGTAGCTGGCGATGAGCAGCGCGCCGGAGAAATGCTCCTTTGGCGCCGCCGCCGCCGGTACCGCAGCGCCCCGCGCTTCACGGCGCTGCGCCAGCGGCAGCGCGAGCAGCGCCAGCGCCACGCCGACACCGGCCAGCGCGTACCACAGGCCGCGCCAGTCGAACGTGCCGACGCCGAGCGCGACGACGATTCCGGAAAGGGCGATGCCGATGCCGACGCCCGAGAAGTGCACGCCCATCAGGTGCGGGCGCGCCGCCTTTGCCAGAGCCTCCAGCACGATCGCCGAGGAGATCACCAGCACGCCGGCGCTCGCCAGTCCGGAGGCGAAGCGCAGCGCGCACCACAGCGCGACGTCGGTCGTGAGCCCCATCGCGGCGGTCGTGAGAATGCTGGCTGCGATGCTCGCCAGCAGCACCGCGCCGCGCGACTCGCGCGCCGCCATGAAAGAGGCGGCGAGCGCGCCAAGCAGATAGCCCAGGTAGTTCCAGCCGGCGATCCAGCCGGCGGTCGCCGCGCCGAAGCCCGTTGCCTCCTGCATCGCCGGCAGCACCGGCGTGTAGGCGAAGCGCCCGATGCCGACGGCGAGCGCGAGGCCCGCGGCGCCGGCAAGGAGTATGCGCGCTGTGCTCAGGCCTTCGCCAGCGCGCCCACCGGGCAGGAAACGCCCGTGCCGCCGAGCCCGCAGTAGCCCCCGGGATTCTTCGCCAGGTACTGCTGGTGATAGTCCTCGGCGTAGTAGAACTCGCCCGCCGGCTTGATCTCCGTGGTGATCTTGCCGTAGCCCTTCGCCGCGAGCGCCGACTGGAAGGCGTCGCGCGAAGCGAGGGCCGCTCGCATCTGCGCGTCGCTGGTGGTGTAGATAGCGGAGCGATACTGCGAGCCGCGGTCGTTGCCCTGGCGCATGCCCTGCGTCGGGTCGTGACCCTCCCAGAACACCTTGAGCAGCGCGTCGTAGCTCACGCGCTTCGGATCGAACACCACGAGCACCGCTTCGGTGTGATTGGTGAAGCCGCTGCACACCTCTTCATAGGTGGGATTGGGCGTGTCGCCGCCCGCGTAGCCGACCGCGGTGCTGTAGACACCGGGCGTCTGCCAGAAAATGCGCTCTGCGCCCCAGAAGCAGCCCAGGCCGAACTGCGCCGGCTCGAGGCCGGCGGGAAACGGCGGCACGATGCGGTTGCCGTTCGCAAAGTGCTTCTCCGGCACCGGCATCCTCTCCTCGCGCCCGGCGAGCGTGCTGTCCTTGGGCAGGAGCTGGGTCATCTTCTTCATGAACGCGAACATGGGTCTTTCCTCTCGGACGCTAGAATAACACCATGAAAATCTGCATCTTCGGCGCCGGCGCGGTGGGCGGCGTGATGGCCGGCTGGCTGCACCGGGCCGGTCACGACGTCTCGGTCGTGGCGCGGGGTGAGAACCTGACGGCGATCCGCGCGCACGGCTTGCGCATCCGCGCGCACGCCACGGGCGAGGTTGCGAAGTTCAAGGTGCGCGCCGACGCCGACCCCGCGAAGCTCGGCGCCCAGGACTGCGTCATCGTCACGGTCAAGGCGCAGAGCCTTGCCCAGGCGGCGCGCGCCATGCCGGCGCTCGCCGGACCCGACACCACGATCGTCACGGCGATGAACGGCGTGCCCTGGTGGTTCTTCGACCGCCTGCGCTTCGGCGCGGGCAAGCTGCGCCTGGAAAGCCTCGATCCCGACGGCAGCCTGTCGCGCGCCATGCCGACCGAGCGCATCGTCGGCTGCGTGATCCACCTCGCCGCCTCGACGCCCGAGCCCGGCCTCGTCAGCCACAACATGGGCAACAAGCTGATCCTCGGCGAGCCGGGAGGCCGCAACACCGCGCGCACGCAGAGCATCGCCGCGGCGCTCGCGCAAGCCGGGTTCGACTGCGTGCAGAGCGGCTTCATCGAGAAGGATTTCTGGGTGAAGCTGCTCGGCAACGTGAGCTTCAACCCGGTGTCGGCGCTCACGCTCGCCACCGCCGACAAGCTGATCGCCGACGACGAGGTCAAGGACTACATGGTGACCATCATGCGCGAGGTGCTCGCCATCGGCCGCGCGGTGGGGGTCGACGCCGACATCGACCCGGAGGCGCGCATCGACATGGCGCGCCACCTCGGCCGCTTCAAGACCTCCATGCTGCAGGACATGGAAGCCGGCAAGCCGCTCGAGATCGACGGCCTGCTGACCGGCACGCTGGAGGTGGCGCGCAAGGCCGGCGTCGCGGCGCCCTTCACGCACAGCCTCTCGGGCCTGATCCGCCTGCGCGCGCAGGCGACGGGACAGTACTCGTGAGAGCCCTGCTGCTCCTCGTCCTCGCCGCGCTGCCCCTGGGCGCGGCCGCCGAGTACACCGGCCCGGCGCTCGAGGCGTGCCGCACGTTCGGCGAGCGCGCGCTGAAGAAAGACGGCGTCGACCTCAAGGCGCTCGCCTTTGACAACGACCGGCACCTGCATTTCGAGCGCGAGTCGCGCCGGCTCGGCAGCCAGCCGATCGGCGCCGCGCTCTCCGGCCACGGCGCGCTCGTGCGCGAGGCCGGCCCGGCGGTGGAGATGGTCTTTCTCTGTCTGCTGGCGGACGAAAAGCGCGCGCTCTGGTTCCATTGGCTGCCGCGGCGCGACGCGCCCGCGCTCGTGCAGTGCCGCCGTGGCGCCGAGCCGGGCGCGTGCCTGCAGGTGCTGCTCGATCTGGCCGAGCGCGACCTGCTGGAGAAGGCCGCGTTCCGGTTCCAGGAATCGCTCGAAGCCGACGCGCGCGCGGGCAACGACGCCGCGTCCTCCGCCTACCGCGACTCGGCGGCCGCCTGGCGCAACTACCGCGACCGCGAATGCGCGCGGCGCGGCGCCGCCGGCAGCGAAGCCTGGCTCGCCTGCCGCGTCGACCTGACGCGCTGGCGCTATCTGGATCTCAACTAGCCGATCTGCGACGGTCCAGCCTGCGTGCGTTTCATGACGTGACCGCCAGGAACAGCTGCCGGGGGTGGTGCCGTCTCTGGATCTCGCGACCCGCTTGCAGCGCGCGGCGGCCGTAGTCCTCGTAGCTCGTCATGAGTTTTGTCACGGCATCGAGCAGGACATCGGGCGTGGGTTCCTCGACCACCAGCCCCGCGCCGAACTCTTCGACGACGCGAGCCATCCAGGTCCCGGACAGGGCCACGACCGGACAGCCGTGGCTCAAGGCGTCCAGCGTAACGCCGCTGATCCTGTCGGCAAAGTCGCTGCGGGAATACAGCTGCAGACAGATCGCCCCACCGAAGAGCGCGTCGTAGTCCGCCGGGCTCAACGTGCTGTCGTATCGCTTGAGGAACGGGTATCGGATCGCGTCCAGACGCGCGCGGCTGGCCACGACCGACCGGTCCGCCTTTTCGTAGTGTTGCGCGGAGGTCTGCAGGCTGATCGGGATGTCGAGGCTCGCCTTGGACAACAGCTCGACCAGACCCACCACCTCCGCAAAGCCTTTGTCGGGCCGCGCGGCGCCCGCGAAAAGGACGTGGCGAAAAGCCGGCGTGTCGCTCGGCATCGGCTTCGCGGCTGCCGGCGTAACGGGATAAGGCACGAGCCGCGTATGCCTGAAGCCCGCGGCCCGGAACACGGCGCAGACCGTCTCGGTCGGCGCGAGAATTCCGATGTCCGGCTGGCGTGCGGCCAATCGCGCCAGCTGGCGTTCTTTGGCGGGCGACGGGCGAAACCAGTGGACATACAGGAGCACTTTTCCGGGTGCGATAGCCTTGTGGGAAGCAAGATCGAGCAACATCAGGTCGGTTCTGCCCGCGGTCGAAACCAGAATGCGCCCGGGCTGGCGCAGCAGTTTCCGGTACAGCCACCAGGCTTGCGGCCGTCGAATGCGCCTGCGAAAGTACCTTTTGAGCGTGACGTTTCCAGGAAACGACACGGCTGAGCCGCGCCCGCCCCACACCGTGATCGGATAGTCGCCGGCGACCCGGCACAGGCTGTCCAGAAAGCTGTAGCAGTGCCCGGTGGCGTCGACCAGGGTCGGCTCGACGATGTGCAAGGGCGCAACCGCGGCCGCTGCGGGCCGGCCCGAGCCTTGGCTCAAGCCGCGTACCTCCGGATCGAGGCGATCTCGTCCAGGGAGTCCGCGAGCGGGCCGCTTTTCGTCAGCACGAGGCATCCCGTCGCGCCAGGTCGCTCCTCGCTCGACGGCATTGCCGGAAAGTACGTGATGAGATCGTGAGCGGCGCGCAGCCTGTCGATGCCGATCCTGCGCAAGGTGCCGTAGCCTCCGTGCGCGTACCCGTCATCGCCGGGCACCTCGAAATCGTCGATCATGATGACGAATTTCTTCCAGCGCGACGCGATGATCGAGATCTCCTCGTTGAGCGGGACATCCTTCCCCCAGTGCGCATCGAGGTAGAGGAAGCAGGCGCTCTCGACGATCTCGGGCTTTGCGCCCAGCCCCAGCAGGAACTCCCGCGAATCCATGTTCGACAGGAAGACCCGAGGCACGTCCCTCAGCCGGTATTTCGCCAGAGCGAACAGGCTCGGATTGCGCTCGCACGAGTGCACCGGAAGACCGGTGGTCTGCGCCATGTACCCCGTGGTGTCCCCGAGATAGGTTCCGGTCTCGACGCAACTGGTAAACCCGCACCTGCCCAGCAGATCCAGAAATATCCGCTTTCTGCCGCGCTGCCCGTTGAAGCCGACGCTCTCGCCCTGACGGTAGGCAGGGGAACTCACCAGAACCCGCACGCCGGTTTCCAGATCGTTGAGCCGGTCGAGGATGTCTCTGACGAAGTAGTTGCGTATTCTCTTCAGAGGATTCTTCATGATCCGTCCCGGCCTTCAGTCCTCCGTGAGCTGCGGCCAACGGCCGCGGCGCGCATAGCCGACGTCGTAGGAGCCCAGCCGCCAGCGCCGCGGCACCCCCGCGGCGCGCACGCGGCGCAGGGTCTGCTCGGTCGTATCGGGCGGCGCCTCGAACAGTGCGCCGACCCCGGCCCGCGCCACCGCCGCTTCCGGCAAACCCACGTCGGCGCTGCCGACGACGGCCCACACTTCCGCGGGCCCCTTGCGCGCGAACGGACTGCGGCGGGCGTCGATGAACTCCTGCACG
>JBFFZT010000036.1:0-9248 GCA_041568535.1 Burkholderiales bacterium
CCAGTGCGCTTCGCCTGAACGCCCTCAAAAGGGCTAGCGTGCGCGCAAGGCCTTGAGCTGGCCGGTCAGCCACTCCGCGCTCGTTACCGCCGCCGTACCGCACTGCACGAGGTAGGGCTTGCCTGTGGTGCTGCTGCCGGAGGCTACCTTCTCGATGAACTGCTCCGCGCTCTCGAGCTTGCCCCAGCGCTCCTGGTTGGCGAGCTTCGTCTCGAGGTGCTGGCGCGCCCTCTGCGCGCCGTGCCACTCGCCGTTGCGGTGGAACCGGCACTCGGAGCTCGCTAGGCGCTCAAGCAGGGCGTTCACCTCCTGCCGCGCGTCGGCGGCAACGGCGAACGAGGCCGCGGCAAGGAGCGCGGCGAGGGCAAGACGCGTCATGGCGCCACTGTAACGCCTTGAAACCGTTCACGATGGCCCTTCGCGGGGGCTATACTTTGCCCACTTATGCAGAAGTCCAGTCCCTACGATCAGGACCTGTACCGCAATCCCGCCAACTACGCGCCGCTGACGCCGCTGTCGTTCATCGAGCGCGCGGCGAGCGTGTACCCGAAGCGCACCGCGGTGATCCACGGCGCGCGCCGCTTCACCTGGCAGGAAACCTACGCGCGCTGCCGCAGGCTCGCCTCGGCGCTGGCGAAGCGCGGCATCGGCCCGGGCGAAACGGTGTCGGCGATGCTCGCCAACACGCCGGAGATGTACGAGTGCCACTTCGGCGTGCCGATGACCGGCGGGGTGCTGAATACGCTCAACACGCGCCTGGACGCCGACGCCATCGCCTTCATGCTGAATCACGGCGAAGCCAAGGTGCTGATCACCGACAAGGAGTTCGCGCCGACGATCGAGGCGGCGCTGCAGAAGCTCGGGCGCGAGATCGAGGTGATCGACGTCGAGGATCCGGAGTTCCAGGGCGGCAAGCGCCTCGGCAAGACGACCTACGAGCAGCTGCTCGAGGAAGGCGACCCGGAGTTCGCCTGGAAGTGGCCCGAGGACGAGTGGCAGGCGATCTCGCTCAGCTACACCTCGGGCACCACCGGCGACCCGAAAGGGGTGGTGTATCACCACCGCAGCGCGTACCTGAACGCGGTGTGCAACATCGTCACCTGGGGCATGCCGCACCACGCGGTGTACCTGTGGACGCTGCCGATGTTCCACTGCAACGGCTGGACGTTTCCCTGGACGATGGCGGCGAACGCCGGCACCAACGTCTGCCTGAGGAAAGTCGAGGCGGCGAAGATCTTCGAGTTGATCAAGGCGCACAAGGTGTCGCACTACTGCGGCGCACCGATCGTGCATGCGACGCTCGTCAACGCGCCCGAGGCGCTGAAGAAAGGGATCAAGCACAAGGTGTCGGCGATGGTGGCGGCGGCGGCGCCGCCCGCGGCGATGATCGAAGGCATGGAGAAGATGGGGTTCGACCTCACGCACGTGTATGGCCTTACCGAGGTGTACGGCCCGGCCACGGTGTGCGCGAAGCACGAGCAATGGGGCCAGGCCGACATCTCCGAGCGCGCGCGCCTGAACAGCCGCCAGGGGGTGCGCTACCTGATGGAAGAGGGCCTCTCGGTCATGAACCCGGAAACCATGCATCCGGTACCCGCCGACGGCGAGACCATGGGCGAGATCATGTTCCGCGGCAACATCACCATGAAGGGCTACCTGAAGAACCCGAAGGCCACGCAGGCCGCGTTCGCCGGCGGCTGGTTCCACTCGGGCGACCTCGCGGTGATGCATCCCGACGGCTACGTGAAGATCAAGGACCGCTCCAAGGACATCATCATCTCGGGCGGCGAGAACATCTCGTCCATCGAGGTGGAGGACGTGCTCTACCGCCATCCCTCGGTGCTCGCCGCCGCGGTGGTGGCGCGCCCGGACCAGAAGTGGGGCGAGACCCCTTGCGCGTTCGTGGAGCTCAAGCCCGACGCCAAGGCGAGCGAGGCGGAGCTGATCGAGTTCTGCCGCAAGCACCTCGCCAAGTTCAAGGCGCCGCGCGCGGTGGTGTTCGGCGAGCTGCCGAAGACCTCGACCGGCAAGATCCAGAAGTTCGTGCTGCGCGAGAAGGCCAAGTCGGCTTCCGCCATCGAGTAAGGAGGACATCATGAGCGCCGTACCCCAGGCCGATCAGCCCGTGCTGCTGCGCGAGGACCGCGACGGCATCGCCACGCTGACGCTCAACCGCCCGCAGCAGATGAACCTGCTGACGAGCGAGATGCTCGCCGCGCTGCAGGCGGCGTTCGACCAGATCGCCAAGGACCCGGCGGTGCGCGTGGTGGTGCTCGCCGCGACCGGCAAGGGCTTTTGCGCCGGGCACGACCTGAAGGAGATCAAGGCGCTCAAGGAATTGCCGAAGATCGAAAAGCTCTTCGCGCAGTGCAGCCGCATGATGTCCAGCATTCCGAAGCTGCCGCAGCCGGTCATCGCCAAGGTGCAGGGCGCGGCGGCCGCCGCCGGTTGCCAGCTCGTCGCGCAGTGCGACCTCGCTATTGCCGTGGACACGGCGAAATTCGTCACCTCGGGCGTGACCTGGGGCTTTTTCTGCTCCACGCCGGGCGTCGCCGTCGGGCGCAACTTGCAGCGCAAGCACGCGCTGGAAATGCTGCTCACCGGCGATCCGATCGGCGCGCAGCAGGCGATGCAGTGGGGCCTCGTGAACAAGGTGGTGCCCGCAGAGCAGCTCGACGCGGCGACGCACGAGCTCGCGGCGAAGCTCGCCGCCAAGCCGCCGGTGCAGATGGCGGCGGGCAAGCGCGGCTTCTACCAGCAGATGGACATGAGCCTGGACAAAGCCTACGAGCTCGCCGGCCGGGTGATTGCCGAGAGCTTCGCGCACGAGGAGGGGCGCGCCGGCATGGACGCCTTCATCGAGAAGCGCCCGCCGCCCGGCAAGAAGTAATGGGCCGCTACTACGAGGACTTCGCGGTCGGCGACACCTACAAGCACTGGCCGGGCCGCACCATCAGCGCGGCCGACAACACCTGGTTCACGCTGCTCACCATGAACCAGCACCCGATCCACTTCGACGAGGAGTACGCGAAGAAGTCCGAGTTCGGCAAGCCGCTCGTCAACAGCACGCTGACGCTCGCCATCGTCGTCGGCATGAGCGTGCAGGACGTGAGCCAGAACGCCATCGCCAACCTCGGCTGGACCGACATCGCGATGCCGGCGCCGGTGTTCAACGGCGATACGCTCTACGCCGAGTCCGCGGTGCTGGAGAAGCGCGAGTCGAAATCCCGTCCCGGCCAGGGCATCGTCACCGTGGCGACGCGCGGCTGGAAGCAGGACGGCACCACGGTCATGACCTTCAAGCGTTCCATCCTGGTCCCCAAGCGCCCATGAACACTGCGGAAGAAACCCAGATCCTCGATGCGATCGGCAAGTGGCTCGAGCGCGACGTGCGCCCGAAGGCGCGCGAGCTGGAGAAAAAGGACGAGTATCCCGAGAAGATGGTCGAGCAGATGAAGGAACTGGGCCTCTTCGGCGCCACCATCCCGCAGGAATACGGCGGCCTCGGCCTGCCGGCCTCGACCTACGCCAAGATCGTGGCGCAGATTTCCGAGGTGTGGATGTCGCTCACCGGCATCTTCAACTCGCACCTCATCATGGCCGCCGCGGTAGCGCGCTTCGGCACCGAGGAGCAGAAGCGGAAGTTCCTGCCGAAGTTCGCGAGCGGCGAGGTGCGCGGCGGCCTCGCGCTCACCGAGCCCGACTGCGGCACCGACCTGCAGGCGATCCGCACGCGCGCGGTGAAGCAGGGCGATCATTACGTCATCAACGGCACCAAGACCTGGATCTCGAACGGCATCAAGGGCTCGTGCTTCGCGCTGCTCGTCAAGACCGACCCGGGCGCGAGCCCGCGTCACAAAGGCATGACCATGTTCCTCGCCGAGAAGGGCAAGGGCTTTCGCGTCTCCAAGAAGCTCGAGAAGCTCGGCTACAAGGGCATCGACTCGGCCGAGCTGATCTACGAGGACTACCGCGTGCCGGCGGAGAACCTGATCGGCGGGGTGGAGGGCAAGGGCTTCCAGCACGCGGTCGGCGGCCTGGAGCTCGGGCGCATCAACGTCGCCGCGCGCGGCGTGGGCGTGGCCAACGCCGCGTTGAAGGACGCGGTCGCCTATGCGCAGGTGCGCAAGACCTTCGGCAAGCCGATCTGCGAGCACCAGGCCATTCAACTCAAGCTCGGCGAGATGGCGACGCGCTGCGAGGCGGCGCGCCTGCTGGTCGAGAATGCGGCGCGCGCCTACGACGCGGGCGAGCGCTGCGACATGGAAGCGGGCATGGCGAAGTACTTCGCCTCGGAAGCCGCGCTGGAGAACTCGATCGAGGCGGTGCGCATCCACGGCGGCTACGGCTACTCCACCGAGTTCAACGTGGAGCGCTACTACCGCGACGCGCCGCTCATGTGCATCGGCGAGGGCACCAACGAGATGCAGCGCATCATCATCGCCAAGCAGCTGATCGCGCGGCACCCGGCCTGATGCTGCCTCTGGCGGGCGTGCGGATCATCGCCGTCGAGGTGTACGGCGCCGGTCCCTTCGGCAGCGCGCACCTCGCCGACCTCGGCGCGGAAGTGATCAAGGTCGAGCCGCGCGCGGGGGGCGACGTCTCGCGCGCGGTGGGTCCGTTTTTCCTCGGGCAGGACGACAGCGTCTTCTTCCAGTCGCTCAACCGCAACAAGAAATCGCTCACGCTGGATCTCAAGCACCCGAGGGGCAAGGAGATCCTCGCAAAGCTCGCCGCGACCGCCGACGGCCTGATCAGCAACCTGCGCGGCGACCAGCCCGAAAAGCTCGGCCTGACGCACGCGGCGCTCGCCAAGGCGAACCCGAAGCTCGTCTGCGCGCACCTCTCGGCCTACGGGCGCGACGGCGCGCGCAAGTCCTGGCCGGGCTACGACTACCTGATGCAGGGCGAGGCGGGCTTCCTCTCGCTCACCGGCGAGCCCGAGGGCCCGCCCGCGCGCATGGGGCTGTCGATCGTGGACTACGCGACCGGCACGATGTGCGCGCTCGCGCTGCTCGCGGGGATCCTGGAGGCGCGCAAGACGGGCAAGGGCCGCGACCTCGATGTGTCCCTCTACGACGTGGCGATGCACCTGCTCAACTACCCGGCGGCGTGGTACCTGAACGATGGCCTCGTCACCGAGCGCGTGGCGCGCTCGGCGCACCCGTTCATCGCGCCTTCGCAGCTCTACCGCACCCAGGACGGCTGGATCTTCGTCATGGCGCAGACGCAGCGCTTCTGGGAGATGCTCGCCGACGCGCTCGGCCGCGGCGATCTCAAGGCGCAGTACCCCGACTTCGCCGCGCGGCGCGAGCACCGCGATGCGCTGACGAAGGCGCTGGACGCCGAGTTCTCGAAGCAGACCACCGCGGCCTGGCTGGCGAAGCTGCGCGGCACGATTCCCTGCGGGCCGGTGTACGACCTGCCGCAGGCGCTCGACAACCCGTACTTCCTCGAGCGCGGCGGGGTGCAGGTGTTCGACCATCCGGACAAGCCCGGCTTCAAGCTGGTGGCGAGCCCGTTTCGCCTCGGCGAGCCGCTGCCGGCGCGGCCCGCGCCGAAGCTCGGCGAGCACACCGAGGCGCTCCTCGAGGAGCTCGGCTACGGCAAAGCCGAGATCGCGCGGTTGAAGACGCAAGGGGCAGTGTGATGAAGCTCGAGGGCGTACGCGTCATCGACCTCACGCGCTTCCTGCCGGGGCCGCTCGCCACGCAGATGATGGCCGACCAGGGCGCCGAAGTGATCAAGGTCGAGTCGATCGACGAGGGCGAGCCGACGCGCGAGATCGGCCAGAAGCGCGACGGCGTCAGCGTCTACCTGGTCAATACGCAGCGCGGCAAGAAGAGCCTGGCGCTCAACCTCAAGGACCCGCAGGGCGTCGAGGTCCTCATGCGCCTCGCCGAGACCTCCGACGTGCTGGTCGAGTCCTTCCGCCCGGGCGTCGTGGACCGCCTCGGCATCGGCTACGCGCAGGTGGCAAAGCGCGCGCCGCGCATCGTCTACGCCTCGATCGCCGCCTTCGGCCAGACCGGCCCCTACCGCGACCTCGCCACGCACGACCTCGGCACCGAGGCGCTGACCGGGGTGCTGTCGCTGAACCGCGGCGGCGACGGCAAGCCCGCGATGCCCGCGCTCGCGAACGCCGACATGCTCGTCGCCATGATGACGCTCGCCGGGGTGGTGATGGCGCTGCTGCGCCGCAAGGACAGCGGCAAGGGCGACTACCTCGACATGGCGATGGCCGACAGCCTGCTCGCCTGCCTCGCCAACAACATGGGCGTGGCGATGACCGAACGGCGCCAGCTCGACCCGAAGTCCGAGCGCACGCTGGGCGGCAACGCGCTCTACAACATCTACGAGACGAAGGACGGCGACTTCGTCGTGCTCGGCGGCCAGGAGCTCAAGTTCGCGAAGAACCTGCTCGAGCCGCTCGGGCGTGCCGACCTGGTCGAGCTGTGCAAGCTGCCGCCCGGGCCCGGGCAGGACCCGGTGCGCGCCTTCCTGCGCGAGACCTTTCGCAAGAAGACCAAGGCCGAGTGGGTCGCATGGTTCAAGGGGCGCGACATCGCTTTCGCGCCGCTGCGCACGCTGCCCGAGGTGCTGGAAGACGAGCACTTCAAGCAGCGCGGCATGGTGCTGAAGGACCATCGCGGCTGGGACCATCTCGGCATCCCGATCGCCTTCAGGAACGAGCCGGGGCGCGTCCGCTTCGATGCGCCCGCGCACGGCGAGCATTCGAGCGCGATCCTGCGCACGCTGGGCTACGCCGAGGCCGAGATCGCCAAGCTGAAGGGCGGCGGCGTCATCAAGGACGCTTGACCAGGCGCCTCGTCATCGTCAACCCGGTCGCCGGGCGCGGCCGCGCGCGCCGCGAGTGGCCGCGCATGGCGCACGCCTTGCGCGCCGCCGGCATCGCGTTCGACGTTGCTGAAACGACGATGCCGGGCGAGGGCGTCGGCCTCGCCGAGAGCGCAGCGCAGGACTACGACGCCGTCATTGCCGCGGGCGGCGACGGCACGGTGCACGAAGTGGCGAACGGCCTGCTGCGCGCCGGCGGCGGCGCCGCGTTCGGCGTGCTGCCGCTCGGCAGCGGCGACGACTTCGTCAAGATGCTGCCGGCGCGAGATGCGCTGGAGCGCATCTGCCAACCGGAGCTGAAGGCGTTTGACGCGGGGCGCATCCGCGCCGGCGGCGTGGCGCGCTATTTCGCCAACGGCATGGACATCGGCTTCGGCGCGCACGCCTCGCGCAACGTGCGCCGCGTGCCGGCGTTCCTCACCGGCCTGGGCGCTTACCTCGGCGCGCTCGCGCTCACCCTGGTGCGCTATCCGTGGCTCGAAGTGCGCCTGCAGCTCGACGGCGGCGCGCCGTTCATGCAGACCACCGCCATGACCGCGGTGATGAACGGGCGCGCCTTTGGCGGCAGCTTCCACGTCTGCCCCGAGGCCTGCGCCGACGACGGCAGCTTCGATCTGCTCATCGCCGAGGGCGTCGGCCGCCTTGCCATCCTCGGACTGGTGCCGCGCATCATGCGCGGCCGGCACGGCGGCGATCCGCGCCTGAAGCTCACGCGAGCGAGAAGCGTTCTCATCGAGTCGGAGACGCCGCTGCTGGTGGAGGCCGACGGCGAGATCGCCTTCGAGGACGCGCGGCGGCTGGAGATCGAGATCCTGCCCGGCGCGCTGCGCGTCCTGGCCTGACGCGGCGCATGGACGAGAGGGAGGCGAGCGCGTAGTATCCGCCGCCGTGAACTGCCCGGGGTTCGTGCGCGCCGTCGCACTCCTGATGCTGCTGGTCGGCCTGCAGGCCGGTTCGTTCCGCGACCTCACCGCGAGCGAAGAGCGCTATTACGGCGCCCCGGACCACAGCGTCGCGGCACGCCCCGAGGTGCGCAAGCCCGATGCGCTGCCGCTGCCCGGACCGTCGGCGCAGCCGCCGCGCCCCGAGTACCAGGCCGCCGTCGAACTGCCGCCGCCGCCGAAGCCCGACCGGGCCCGCGCTTTCCCGCGGCACCATCCCGATCCCACCGGCCCGCCCCGGGCCTGACTCCGCAGCACGCCTTGCAGTTCGGTTAACCGCGACGCCGCGCGCCCATGCGCGCCGCGCCGCCACCGGAGTCAACGTTGGACCCACAGCAGAACGGGACCGGCCCCCGCCAGGCCGGCGTGCACCGGCTGATCTACGGCATCGACTACGTCAGCAAGACGGTCGGCCACAGCTTCGCCTGGTGCATCGCCATCCTCACGCTCGGCACCTGCTTCGAGGTGCTGGTGCGCTACGCGCTCAACGACCCCACGAGCTGGGCCTTCGACATGAGCTACCTCATGTACGCGGGGGTGTTCTACATGGGCGGCGCCTACGCGCTGTCGCGCGCCGGGCACGTGCGCGCGGACATGCTGTACCGGCTGTGGCCGCCGCGCGTGCAGGCCGCGGTGGAGTTCACGCTGTACCTGTGCTTCTTCTTCCCCGGCATCCTCGCGCTGGTGATCTCGGGCTGGGCCTACGGCGCCGAGTCGACGCGCATCCTCGAATCGAGCGTGAACAGCCCCGCGGGGGTGCCGATCTGGCCGCTGAAGATGATGATCCCGGTGGGCGCGGGCCTGCTCGCGCTGCAGGGATTCGCCGAGCTGCTGCGCTCCTGGGTGTGCCTGCGCGAGGGCGCGTGGCCGCCGCGCCTGCACGACGTCGAAGAGCTCGAGAACCAGATCCTGAAGAAGGCGGCCGAGATGCGCGCGAAGGAGGCCCTGTGAGCGATCCCGTCGTCGCGCTCGTCATGCTGGGGATCCTGGTCGGCACGATCATGATCGGCTTTCCGGTCGCCTTCACGCTGATGGCGCTCGGGGTGGGCTTCGGCTACTACGCCTACTTCCAGCCCGACCAGGCGTTCTTCGACAACCGCGTGTTCTACCTGCTCACGCAGAACACCTTCACGGTGATGAACAACGACGCGCTGGTGTCGATCCCGCTGTTCCTGCTCATGGGCTACATGGTGGAGCGGGCCAACATCCTCGATTCGCTGTTCGGCAGCCTGCAGGTGGCGCTGCGCGCGGTGCCGGGCTCGCTCGCGGTGGCGACGCTCGCCACCTGCGCGCTGTTCGCCACCGCCACCGGCATCGTCGGCGCCGTCGTGACGTTGATGGGCTTGCTCGCGTTTCCGGCCATGCTGAAAGCAGGCTACGACGAGCGACTGTCCGCCGGCGTGATCTGCGCGGGCGGAACGCTCGGCATCCTCATTCCGCCCTCGATCA
>JBFFZT010000037.1:0-9112 GCA_041568535.1 Burkholderiales bacterium
GGAAGGTCCGCTGCGCTGGCTGGGGCTGGTCGGCCTCGTGCCGCTCACAACCGCTGCGGTCGGCTTCTGCCCGGCGTACGCGCTGTTTGGTCTGAGCACCTGCCCGGTCCAAACCAAGGCGAAGGGCGCCTGAGCTAGACTCGTCGGGGTGACGAGCCCCGACATCGCGCAGCGCGCCGTCGATCGTTTTCCCGCGCTCGCGGGACTCGAGGAGGCGCGCCTCGCGCGCCTGCTCGGCGAAGCGCAGCTGCTGCGGGTCCCCGCAGGCGCGATCCTGTTCGACGCCGACCAGCCCTGCCGCGGCTTCCCGCTGATCCTGGAGGGCGCGGTGCGCGTGGTGATGAACGCACCGAGCGGCCGCGAGATCCTGCTGTATCGCGTCGATCCCGGGCAGGGCTGCATCATGTCGGGGGGGTGCCTCCTGGGGCACTCCGATTACGCCGCGCGCGGCGTCGCCGAAGAGGACGTGACGCTGCTCAATCTGCCGCCGGAAGCGTTCAACGCCCTGCTGCTCGAGCACGAGCCGTTCCGGCGCTTCGTCTTCGGCATGTACGGCGAGCGCCTCGCGGAAGTGATGCAGCTCGTCGAGGAGGTCGCCTTCCGCAGGCTGGATGAGCGCCTGGCGCAGTTGCTGATCCACCGCGGTCCGGTGATCGAATCCACGCACCAGAAGCTCGCCGACGAGCTCGGCAGCGTGCGCGAGATCGTGAGCCGGCTGCTGCGCAGCTTCGAGAGCCGCGGCTGGGTGAAGCTGGAGCGCGAGCGCATCACGCTCAACGACCCCAAGTCGCTCGCCGCGCTTGCCGCCGGGCACGGCTAGGCGGGGCCGCCTCGCCAATTGCGCTAGACTGCGCCAAAAGACCACACTGCACTCCGTGCGCGGAACCCCTTACCGACTCGACGTCCGACCGCACCTTCCCGAGCGCATCGGCCGCCTCGCCGAGCTGGCCGGCAACCTCTGGTACAGCTGGCACCGCGCCACGCGCCGCCTGTTCGCCCAGCTCGACCCGGGCCTGTGGACCGAGATCAACCACGGCCCGAAGGCGTTCCTGCTCAACATCAGCCAACACCGCCTGGACGAGGCGGCGCGCGATCCGGCGTTCCTCGCCGCCTACGACGCGGCGCTCGCCGCCTACGACGCTTACCACGCGCAATCGGCGAGCGACGGCCGCTTCGGCGACGGCGATCTGGTGGCGTACTTCTGCGCCGAGTTCGGCCTGCACGAGAGCATGCCGATCTATTCCGGGGGCCTCGGCATCCTCGCCGGCGACCACTGCAAGACGGCGAGCGACCTCAGGCTGCCGTTCGTCGGCGTCGGGCTGCTCTACCGCCAGGGCTACTTCGAGCAGGCGCTCGACAGCGACGGGCGCCAGCAGGCGCGCTACGTCGACAACGACTTCGAGCTGCTGCCGGTGGAGCCGGCGCGCCACGCCGACGGCCGGGAAGTGCGCGTGCAGGTCGAGCTGCCGGGCGGTCCCCTGCACATCAAGGTGTGGCGCGCGCGCGTCGGGCACGTGTCGCTGTACCTGCTCGACACCGACCTCGAGGAGAACCGCGAGGCCAATCGCGACATCGCCCACCGGCTCTACGAGGGCAACCGCGGCGTGCGGCTCGAGCAGGAGATCGTGCTCGGCGTGGGCGGCGCGCGCGCGCTCGCGGCGCTCGGCATCGAGCCGACCTGCTGGCACATGAACGAGGGGCACCCGGCGTTCCTGTCGCTCGAGCGGCTGCGCCGCCTGGTGGCCGAGGGCATGCCGTTCACGGCGGCGCTCGAGGCGGTGGCGGCGAACTCGGTGTTCACCACCCACACCGCGGTGCCCGCCGGCCACGACGCCTTCCCCGTCGACGTGGTGCGCGAGTACGCGCGCAGCGCCCTGCCCGAGCTGCAGCCGCACCTGGACGAGGTGCTCGAGCTCGGCCGCGCCTCGGGCAACGGCGAGTTCAACATGACCGCGCTCGCGGTGCGCGCCACACGCGCGCGCAACGGCGTCTCGCGCATCCACACCGGGGTCTCGCAGCGCATGCTGGCGGGGCTGTGGCCGGAGGTCGAGCCCGACGAGAACCCGCTGGTGTCGATCACCAACGGCGTGCACCTGCCGACCTACCTGTCGGACGCCTGGCACGACCTGTTCGACCGCTGCCTCGGCGCGGACTGGCCGGCGCGCCTGTACCAGCCCGATTGCTGGAACGCGGTGCGCTCCATACCGGACGCGGAGTTCTGGAAAGTGCACCAGATTCTCAAGGCGCAGATGCTGCACATCGTGCGTTTTCGCGTCGCGCGCCAGCACGCGCGCAACCAGGGCTCGGAAGCGCACCTCGAGCGCATGCTGCGCCTGGCCGACCCGGCGCGGCCGGACGTGCTCACCATCGGCTTCGGCCGGCGCTTCGCCACCTACAAGCGGGCGACGCTCCTGTTCCACGACCTCGACTGGCTGCGCCAGATCGCCTGCGTGTCGGGGCGCTCGGTGCTGTTCCTGTTCGCCGGCAAGGCGCACCCGGCCGACGAGCCGGGCCAGGCGCTGATGCGGCGCATCGTGGAAGTGTCGCGCATGCCCGAGTTCGAGTCGCGCATCCTGCTGGTCGAAGGTTACGACCTGCGCCTCGCGCGCCGCCTGGTGGCGGGCGTGGACGTGTGGCTCAACAATCCCGTCTACCCGCTGGAGGCCTGCGGCACCTCGGGCATGAAGGCGGCGATGAACGGCGTCATCAACCTGTCGGTGACCGACGGCTGGTGGCGCGAGGGCTACGACGGGAGGAACGGCTGGGCCATCAAGCCGGCCGCGCCGGCGCTCGACGCCGCGCGCCGCGACGCCGAAGAGGCGCGCACGCTCTACGAGCTGCTGCAGGACCACGTCGTGCCGCTGTACTACGCGCGCAACGATGCCGGCTTCTCGCCGGGCTGGGTGGCGATGGCGAAGGAATCCATGGCCACGGTGGCGCCGCGCTTCAATTCGATGCGCATGCTCGAGGAGTACGTGGAGCAGCTCTACCGCCCGGCCGCGGCGCGCGGGCGCCGGCTCGCCGCCGACAACCGCGCCGCGGCGCGCCAGCTCGCCGAGTGGCGCACCCGGGTGCGCGCCGCGTGGCCCGGGGTCGTGCTGCGCCGCACCGGCGAGGCGCCGCTGCGCGTCGAGCACGGCGAGCGCGTGAAGATGACGGTCGCGGTGCGGCTGAACGGCCTCGCGCCCGAGGACCTGGCGCTCGAGCTGGTGCTGCGGCGCCCGGCGCTGAACGGCACCGCAGTGAGCTACCGCTTCGCGCCGCAGGGGCCGCTCGCCGAGGGCGGCGAGCACCTCTACGCGCTCGAATTCGCGCCCGAGCAGAACGGGCGGCTCGAGTACCAGCTGCGCGGCTTCCCGTACCACGAGCAGCTCGCACACCCGTTCGAGACGGGGTTGATGATCTGGCTGTAGCGCCGCGGCCCGCCCGCGCCGCGTTTGTCTCCTTGTCCGTGCTGATCTGGCACAACTGACGCCTGCCGCGCGGCGCTAGAATTTGCGGCACGGGAGGACGGATGGGCGCGAGCGCCTCGGTCGCGGTCGCACGGCAGGCGGGCGGACCCGGGCCGCGCGTGCTGCTCGTTTCCTCCGAGATCCATCCGCTCGCCAAGACCGGCGGGCTTGCGGACGTGTGCGGGGCGCTGCCGCGTGCGCTGGCGCGCCACGGCGCCGACGTGCGCTTCCTGATGCCGGCCTACGCATCCGCGCTCGAGCGGCTGCGGGCGCCGCGAACGGTCGCGCACCTCGGCGCGATGCTGGGCGTACCCGAGCTGCGCCTCATCGAGGGCACGATGCCCGATTCGGGGCTGCCGGCATGGCTGCTGGACTGCCCCGCGCTGTACCGGCGCGCGGGCACGCCCTACCAGGATGCGGACGGCGCGGACTGGCCCGACAACTGGCTGCGCTTCGGGCTGCTCGCGCATGCGGCAGCGCGCATCGCGCTGGGCGATGCGCGTCTCGACTGGCGGCCCGATGCGGTGCATTGCCACGACTGGCAGACCGGGCTCGCGCCCTACCTGATCGGCCGGGCCGCGCTGCCGCGTCCGCACACGCTGTTCACGGTTCACAACGCCGCCTTCCAGGGCAACTTCCCCGCCGAGCACGCGCCGCAGCTCGGGCTCCCGGGCGCGGCGCTCGCGCCCGAGGCGATGGAATTCTGGGGCCGCCTGTCGTTTCTCAAGGCGGGCGTGCGCTACGCGGATCGCGTCAACACCGTGAGCCCGACTTACGCGCGCGAGCTGCGCACGCCCGAGTATGGCTGCGGCATGGAAGGCCTGTTCGAGCAGCGCGCGGGCGACCTCGTCGGCATCCTGAACGGCATCGACACCGAGCTCTGGGACCCGGGCCGCACCGACGGCATCGCCGCGCACTATTCCGCGGACGCGCCGCAGGGCAAGGCCGCGTGCAAGGCGGCGTTGCAGGCCGAGCTCGGCCTGGCGACCGATCCGCAAGCGCCGCTCGTCGCCTTCGCCAGCCGCATCACCTGGCAGAAGATGGCCGACGTGACGCTCGAGCGGCTGCCGGCGCTGCTCGCCGCGCACCCGCGCCTGCAGTTCGCGCTGCTCGGCACCGGCGAGCGCGCGCTGGAGCGCGGCTTCCAGGACCTGGCGCCGCATTATCGCGGACGGGTTTCGGTGCGCATCGCCTACGCCGAGGACGACGAGCGCCGGCTGCAGGCCGGCGCGGACGTGCTGCTGCACGGCTCGCGCTACGAGCCCTGCGGCCTCGCGCACAAGATCGCGATGCGCTACGGGGCGCTGCCGGTGGTGCGCCGCACCGGCGGCCTTGCCGATACGGTGAGCGAGGGCGTGAACGGCTTCATGTTCGAGGCGATCAGCGGCGCGGACCTGCAGGCCGCCGTCGGGCGCTGCCTCGAGGCTTACGCGCGGCAGCCCGACACGTGGCGCGCGATGCGCGAGCGCGCGATGCGCGGCGACTACGGCTGGGAGCGGCCGGCCCTCGAGTACCTGCGGCTGTATGCCGCGACGAGCGCTACCGCGCCAGCCGGTAGTGCGAGCGGTTGAGGTACTCCGCGATGTCCTCGAGGTCGCTGAGCGTGAACGGGCGCCCGGTGAGCGCGGCGCGCCGCGCCACCTGGTCGCGCAGGTCGGACAGCGACTTGACCAGCGACTTGTCCCGGTCGCGCTGGTGCACGCGCTCGTAGTGGCAGCCGCCGCAGTGGGTGTCGTAGAGCAGCTTGCCGCGACCGGCATCCTGCGCCGCCGCGGGCAGGCTGACGAGCGCCAGCAGCACCAGCAGCCGTTTCATCGGTTGACCTCCTTCGCGCCGCGCTGCAGATAGCAGGTGAAGGCGCTGGACGACGCGGCGAACGCCCAGCACAGGAAGAAGCCGATGGTATACACGCCGAGGCGGCTGAGCGTGGTCGGCTCGCCGAACAGGTACAGCTCCTGCGGGTCGAACACGGTGAAGAAGATCACCTCGCCGATGCCGCCGACGATGAATGACGGCCACAGGATCCAGATCGCGCGCTTCATAAGGCCTCCTGGGTGATGCGCCACTCCCCGCGCGGATCCTCGATATGGGCGCGCCAGCCGCCCGGCGCGAGCGGCGCCATCTCGGCCTCGTAGGCGCCGGCGACCGGCGCGAGGCGCAGCCGCTGGTCGAAGCCCGCGCGCGTGCGGTGCGCAAGGTGCACGAAGAGCGCCGGCGGGGAGGCGCCCTCGAGGCGCACGCGCATGCGCCCGTCGCCGATCTCGACGCGCGCCGCGATGCCGAGCGTGCGCGCGCGCTCCTCGCGCGCGATCAGCTTGTTGATGGCGAGGCCCTGCTTGTAATAGTCCTCGGCGACCAGGCCGTCGGCGCTCGCCACCGCGATCCAGATCGTCGCGATGCCCGCGAGCACCGCCGTCGCGGGCGGCGCGATCAGGAACCAGGTCCAGGGCTCTCGGTACCAGGGGGTCATGGCCTCACCTCACGATGAAGACGGACTTCTCGCGCACGGCGACGCCCGGGTCGTCCGTGGCCTCGACGCCGAAATCGATGCGGTGCGTGCCCGCGGCAGCGGCGCCGGGCTCGATGCGCACCCGCACCGGCACCAGGCGGCTCGCGGCGCCGTCGACCTCGATCAGCGCCTCGCCCGGAATGCGGATGCCCGGGATGCCCGACACCGACAGGCGGAAAGCGCGCGCCGCCTCGCTCGTATTCATGATCTGCAGGCGATACACGTTCTCGGTCTGCCCGCCCGCCACCTCGCGCGAGATCGCCGCGCGGTCGCGGATCACGTCGACCTTGAGCGGCACGCGGTTCCACAGCGCGACCCCGGCGGCGAGGATGATGGCCCACAGGATCGCGCTGTAGACCAGCACGCGCGGCCGGAAGGCGCGCTTGAACATCTCGGCGCGCGTGAGCTTGTGCTCCATCGCGTGCGTGGTCGAGTAGCGGATCAGGCCCTTGGGAAAGCCCACCTTCTCCATCACCCGGTCGCAGCCGTCGATGCACGCGGCGCAGCCGATGCATTCGTACTGCAGGCCGTCGCGGATGTCGATGCCGGTGGGGCACACCTGCACGCAGATGCTGCAGTCGACGCAGTGGCCCTTGCCCGGTCCCTTGCCGCGCGGCTCGCCCCGGTCCTGGTCGTAGGTGATGATCAGGGTGTCCGGGTCGAACATCGCGCTCTGGAAGCGCGCGTAGGGGCACATGTACTTGCACACCTGCTCGCGCATCCAGCCGGCGTTGCCGTAGGTGGCGAAGCCGTAGAACAGCACCCAGAAGGTCTCCCACGGCCCGGTGGACAGGCTCCACACCGCGTCCCACAGCTCGCGGATCGGCGTGAAGTAGCCGACGAAGGTGAAGCCGGTCCACAGCGCGATGGCGATCCAGGCGCCGTGCTTGGCGGCCCGGAGCGCGAGCTTGCGCGCCGAGAGCGGCGCGGCGTCGAGCTTCAGGCGCGCCGGCCGGTCGCCTTCGATTCTCTCTTCCACCCAGAGGAAGATCTCCGTGTACACGGTCTGCGGGCAGGCGTAGCCGCACCACAGCCGGCCCGCCACCGCGGTGAACAGGAAGAGCGCGAGCGCCGAGATGACCAGCAGGACGGTGAGGTAGATGATGTCCTGCGGAAAGAACACCAGCCCGAAGATGTAGAACTTGCGGTGCGCGATGTCGAACAGCACCGCCTGGCGCTCGTTCCACGGCAGCCAGGCGAGGCCGTAGAACACGAGCTGCGTCGCCCACACCAGCGCCCAGCGCCAGCCGGCGAACCACCCGTGCACCGCGCGCGGGTGGATGGTCTTGCGGACCTCGTAGAGGGCCTGCTCGACGAATGGGGCGGGCGCGCCTTGCGCTTTCACTTCTGCGACAGCGACAGCACGTACGCGGTGAGGAGGTGAATCCTCGCCGCGCCGAGCAGGTCGGCTTGCGCCGGCATCTGGTTCATGCGCCCTTTCACGATGGTCTCGATGATCACCGGCTCGGCGGCGCCGTAGAGCCAGGTGTTGTCGGTGAGGTTGGGCGCGCCGAGGAGCGTGTTGCCCTTGCCGTCGGCGCCGTGGCAGGCGGCGCAGCTCTGCGCAAACAGCGGCTGGCCGCGCGCGGCGCGGATGCTGTCGTGCGCGAGGCCGGAGAGCGACATGACGTAATGCGCCGCGTCCTTCGTGCCCTGCTCGCCGAGCGCCGCGCCCATCGGCGGCATGACGCCGGCGCGGCCCTGCGCGATGCTCGCCTTGATCGCCTCCGGCGTGCCGCCCCAGAGCCAGTCGCGGTCGGTGAGGTTGGGAAAGCCGCGCGAGCCCGCGCCGTCGGAGGCGTGGCACTGTGCGCAGTGGTTGAGGAACAGCCTTTCGCCGATGGCGAGCGCGCGCGGCTCGGCGGCGAGCGCCTTCACCTCCATCTGCGCGTAGCGCTCGTAGAGCGGCCCGAACTTCTCCTCGTGGCGCGCGGTCTCGGCCTCGAGCTGCGACACCTGGGTCCAGTTCCACACGCCCTTGAAGCTGCCCAGGCCCGGGTACAGCACGAGGTACACCACGCCGAAGACGATGGTGATCCAGAACAGCCACATCCACCAGCGCGGCAGCGGGTTGTTGTACTCGCCCAGGTCCTCGTCCCAGACGTGGCCGGTGGTCTCGGACTGGCCGCCGGGCACGCGGCGCTTGCTCTGCGCCAGCAGCAGCACGCCGCAGGCGGCGATCGAGGCGAGGGTGATGAGGGCGATGTACAGGTCCCAGAAGCCGCTCGTGAACTCGTTCATCACTCGTGCTCCTCGAGAACGCTGCGCCCGGCGTCCTCCAGGCGCTTCTTGCGCGCGGGCGAGTAGGCCCACCAGACGATGCCGAGGAAAGCGACGAGCGCCGCCACGGTGAGCAGGCTGCGAATCAGGTTGAGGTCCATGGCCCTTGTCCTATTTCGCGCCCGTGCGGCCCGCGGTGCCGAGCACCTGCAGGTAGGCGATGAGCGCGTCCATCTCGGTCTTGCCTTTCAGGTCCTCGGGCCCCTGGGCGATCTCCTCGTCGGTGTACGGCACGCCGAGCGTGCGCAGCGCGCGCATCTTGGCGCCGATGTCGGCGGCGTTGGCCGCGTCGCGCGCAAGCCACGGGTACCCCGGCATGTTCGATTCCGGCACCAGGTCGCGCGGGTTGATGAGGTGCAGCCGGTGCCATTCGTCCGAGTAGCGCCCGCCGACGCGGTGCAGGTCGGGGCCGGTGCGCTTCGAGCCCCACTGGAACGGGCGGTCGTAGACGAACTCGCCCGCCACCGAGTAGCGCCCGTAGCGCTCGACCTCGGCGCGGAACGGCCGCACCATCTGCGAGTGGCAGTTGTAGCAGCCTTCGCGCACGTAGACGTCGCGCCCGGTGAGCTGCAGCGCGGTGTAGGGCTTGAGGCCCGCCACCGGCTCGGTGACGGATTTCTGGAAGTACAGCGGCACGATCTCGACCAGGCCGCCGACCAGCACCACCAGGATGACGAGGACGATGAGCAGCGCCTGGTTGCGCTCGATCATGTCGTGAGTGAGTCTCATGGCGCGCTCCCTACGCGTACGCGGGCGCCGGGATCGGCGCCTCGACGCTCCTGCCCGCGCTCACCGTCTTGGCCACGTTCCACGCCATGATCAGCATGCCGCCGAGATACAGCACCCCGCCCAGGAGGCGTATGGCGTAGAA
>JBFFZT010000038.1:0-9102 GCA_041568535.1 Burkholderiales bacterium
GATCAGCGCGCCGGCAAACAGGTCGCCCACCGAGACCGGCTCGGGCGAAAAGTTGCCGAGCGTGCGCTGCGCCTCCTGGTGCGCGTTGGAAATCTGGTCGCCGAGCACCACCAGCACGATGGACGGCGGGATGATCTGGCCGAGCGTCCCGGCGGCAGCGATCGAGCCGCAGGCGAGCCTGGGATCGTAGCCGCGGCGCAGCATGGTCGGCAGGGAAATCAGCCCCATGGTGATCACGGTGGCGCCGACGATGCCGGTGGAGGCGGCAAGCATGGCCCCGACCACCGAGACGGAGATGCCGAGGCCCCCGCGCAGCCGGCCGAAGAGCTGCCCCATGGTGTCGAGCAGCTCTTCGGCGACCTTCGAGCGCTCGAGCATCACCCCCATGAAGATGAACAGGGGGATCGCGATCAGCACCTCGTTGGTCATCACGCCGTAGATGCGGTGCGGCAGCACCCCGAGGAAATCCGGATCGAACACGCCAAACGCCATGCCGGCGAGCCCGAAGACGAGCGCGGTGCCGGCGAGCGTGAAGGACACTGGATAGCCGAACAGGACGAAGCCGCACAGCCCGACGATCATCAGCAGCGAGAGCACTTCCTTCATGTCACCCGCCCTCCGGCTCCCGGCTCGCCGTCGACGCGGCCCCGGTTCGGCTCGACACCGGCCACCACCAGCGCGGACTGCAGCATGAGCGACAACGCCTGAACGGACAGCAGCCCCGCGAACGCCAGGATCAGCGTCTTCAGGAGATACACCGCCGGGATCCCCAGCCGCCCCTCCTGCGAGATCTCCATCACGGCCCAGGACGCCTTGACGTACGGCCAGGCCATCCACCAGATGAGGATGCAGGTCGGCAGCAGGAATACCAGCGTGCCGAGTATGTCCACGATTGCGCGGGTGCGCGGCTTCATCGTGGCGTAGAAGATGTCGCAGCGCACGTGGCCGTTGTGCACCAGCGCATAGCCGGCGCACACCAGGAACACGGTGGCGTGCATGTAGACGATCGACTCTTGCATCAGCGTCGAGCCCAGGCCGAACACGTAGCGCGACAGCACCACGGTGAACTCGGTGAGCACCATGCCGAGCGTGAGCCAGGCGAACACGCGCCCGATCCAGTCGTTGGTCGCGTCGATCGCGTCGGCGAGGCGCTTGAGGCGGCGCATGCGGATACGAAAAAAGCCTAGGCGCGGGCCTGCCCGCGCCTAGGCTGTGGTTGCATCGATACCGACGTCTAGAACTTGATCAGCGAACGGGCGTTCATGTAGCCCTGCTCGCCGAGCGCGCTCCAGCCGATCGCCTTCTTGCGTGCCGCGAGGAAGCTTTCGTACACCTTCTTGGTGAAGGGGTCCTTGTTGCCGACTTCGTCGACCACTTCGATCGCGGCCTTGCCGATCGCTTTCAGCATGTCGTCGGAGAACTTGCGCAGCTGCACGTTGTGCTTGGTGAGCAGCGTGTCGAGCGCGTCCGCGCTCTTGTACGTGAACTCGGCGTACTCGAGCGTCGCCTCGGCCTGCACCGCCACGGCGATGATCTCCTGCTGCTGCTTCGACAGGCCCTGCCACACCTTCTTGTTGACCAGCACTTCGCCCGTGGTGCAGGGCTCGTGGAAGCCGGGGTAGTAGTAGAACTTCGCCACCTTGTAGAAACCGAAGGCGAGGTCGTTCCAGGGGCCGACCCACTCGGTGCCGTCGATGGTACCGGCCTGCAGCGCGGGGAAGATCTCGCCGCCGGGCAGGTTGACCACCGTGGCGCCGAGCCGGCGCAGGACTTCACCACCCAGTCCCGGCATGCGGAACTTCAGGCCCTTGTAGTCGTCCATGGTCTTCATTTCCTTGCGGTACCAGCCGCCCATCTGCACGCCGGTCGAGGCGCGCATGAAAGGCACGATGTTGAACTGGTCGCACAGCTCGGTCCACAGCTTGTGGCCGTCGCCCCACAGCATCCACGCGGCGTGCTCCGCGGCGTTGAAGCCGTAGGGTACCGCAGCGAAGAAGTTGAACGCCGGCGAATGGCCCTGCCAGTAGTACGAAACGGAATGGCTCATCTCGGCCTTGCCGTCGCGCACCGCGTTGAACGACTCGAACGGCGGCACCAGCTCGCCGCCCGCATACACCTTCACCTCGAGCGTGCCGCCCGACATGGTGTTGATGCGCTGCGCGAGGCGCTCAGCGCCGGTGCCCAGGCCGGGGAAGTTCTTCGGCCAGGTGGTCACCATCTTCAGCTGCTTGATGCCCTGCGAGATTGCCGGCGCGGATACCGTTGCGGCTGCTGCGGCGACGCCGCCCGCCGCTGCGCCTTGTAGGAATTTACGACGCTCCATGAGACCTCCTCCTCCGTACGTTCTCCCGAAACGGGACCTGAGTATCCAAGTTACGCCGGATTCGCGCAAGACGGGGCGAGTTCGACGAGCGCGTCGACCGCGAGCGCGCCCCGGCCCTGCTCGAACAGCATCACCGGATTCACGTCGACCGAGGCCACGCGGCCCTGCCAGCCGCGCATCGCCTCGCCCAGGCGCACCGCCAGGTGCGCGAATGCACCGGCATCGAGCGGCGGCTGGCCGCGCTGCGCGCCCAGAAGGGGCGCCATGCGCAGCCCGGCGAGCGCCGCGAGCACGTCGGCTTCCGCGAACGGCGGCAGCAGCAGGCGGAAATCCTTCAACGCCTCCAGATAGATGCCGCCGTCGCCGACCATCACCACCGGGCCGAACAGCGGGTCGAGCCGGGCGCCGAGCGCCAGCTCGCGCCGCCCGGCGGCGTGCCGCGCGACCAGCACCCCGTCGCCCGCAGGCAGCCGCGGCTTGAAATCCCGGAATGCCTGCGCCACGGCGTCCTCCCCCTGCAGCCCCACGCGCACCAGCCCCTGCTCGGTCTTGTGCGGGACGCTCGCCGAGCAGGCCTTGACCACCACCTTGGGGCCGAGCGCGCGGTAGGCCTCGCGCGCCTCGGCCTCGCTGCGGCACAGGCGGTGCTCGACCACCGCCATGCCTGCGCTGGCCAGCAGCGCGAGGCTCTCGAACTCATCGAGAAATCCCGTCCGGCCCGCAGGCAACGCCGGCGCGGCCCGGGCGCCCGCTGCCCTCGGCTGCTGGCGCAGCAACGCGCTGTGCGCCGCGAGCTGGCGCAGCGCGAGCATCGCGTCGCGCTCGCGCGCGAAGGCCGGCACGCCGAGCTTCTCGAACTCGGCCCGCACTTCGGCCTGCGGCGCGGCGAGCGCCACGGCCTTGCCGCGCCGCTTCTGAAAATCCGCTGCGTCGCGCGCAAAGCGCGGCACGTCGTAGCCGGCGCCGGCGATCGGGATCGCCAGCATCAGCAGGTCGCAGGCGTCGTCGGCGCCCAGCACCTCCAGCGAAGCGCCGATCAGGCCGCTGTCGCTGAGCAGCGCGCCGGTGACGTCGAGCGGGTTGGAGGGCGTGGCGAACGCCGGCAGCGCCTGCTTGAGCTTCGCCCGGGTCCTTTCCTCGAACTGCGGCAGCGCGAGCCCGAGCTCTTCTGCGGCGTCGGCGGCCATGACGCAGCTCGCGCCCGAGTTGCTCACGGCGACGAAGCGGCTGCCTCTCGGCCTGCCGCCATTCAAGTAGAGCTGCCCCGCCGCAACCAGCTCCTGCGGATCGGCCGCGCGCCAGATCGCGTGCTTCGCGAAGAACGCATCGATGACGCGGTCCTCGCTCGCCAGGGCGCCGGTGTGCGAGGACGCCGCCTTCACGCCGCTTTCCGTGCGCCCCGCCTTGACGGCGACGATCGGCAGGTCGCGCGATCGCGCGTGCTCCGCCGCCTGCGCGAGGATCCCGGGCCGCTGGATCGCCTCCATGTAAAGCAGCACCAGCCGCACGCCCTCCTCCTGCACGATCTCGGCGGCGAGGTCGGCGACGGTGACGTCGGCCTCGTTGCCGGTGGCGTGCACGTGGCGCACGTCGAGGCCGCGCTGGCGCGCGAGGATGTAGATCGCCTGCGAGCACGCGCCGCTCTGGCTGACGATGGCGACGGGCCCGTCGCGCGCCTCCATCTCGTGGAACACGGTGGAGAAGTTGGCCACCGCGCCGGTGGCGAAGTTGGCGAGGCCCTGGCAATTCGGCCCGACCAGGCGCATGTTCGCGGCCTTCGCCGCCGCCGCCATGCGCGCCTGCGCCGCCTTGCCGGCCTCGCCCAGCTCGCCAAAGCCCGAAGTCATGACGACCGCGACCTGCACGCCCTTCGCCGCGCATTCCTCGACCGCGCGCACCGCCTCGTCGCCGGCCACCGCGATGACGGCGAGATCGGGTGCCGCCGGCAGATCGGCGATCGCTTTGTACGCCTTCAGCCCCTGCACCTCGGAACGCCCGGGGTTGATCGGATAGATCGCGCCGCGAAAGCCGTAGCGCTTCATGTACAGGATCGGGCGTCCGCCGACCTTGTGCGGGTTGTCGGAGGCACCGACGATGGCGATCGATTGCGGCGCGAGCGCCGCGCGCAGTGTCATGGGCGGGCTCCGGAGGGCGGCGCGACGCCCCGCGACTCGTGCCGCGCGAGGAGCAGCGTGCTCACCAGGATCACCACGCCGCCGATGACGGTGGCGCCGGCGGGCACCGTGCCGAACACGATCACGCCGAGGATCGCCGCCCATACCAGCTCGAGGAACTTCACCGGCTGCACCGCCGAGATATCGGCGACGCGAAAGGCGCGCACCATGCAGTAGTGGCCGCCCGCGCCGAGAAAGCCGCAGGCGACGAGCAGGCCCCATTGCGCGGGCGTCGGCTGCGACCAGTAGGCGAAGGCGAAGCCGGCGAGCAGCACCGACACCCACAGGTGCTGCCAGAGCACCACCACTTCGGAGCGCTCGTGGCGCGTGAGCGCCTTGGCGACGAGGAACGAGCCCGCAAAGACCGGCGCCGAGGCGAGCATCAGCAGCATTCCCGTGGAGATGCCGGCGAAGCCCGCGCCGGCCCAGGGCTTGACGACGAGCAGCACGCCGGCGAAGCCGATCAGCACCGCGGCCCAGCGCGCGCCGCTCATGCGCTCGCCGAGGAACAGCACGGCGCCGAGGCAGATGAACAGCGGCCCGCTGAAGCCGATCGCCGTGAGCTCGGCGAGCGTGACCAGCGGCAGCGCCGCGAACCACAGCATCATGCCGCCGGCGTGGAACAGGCCGCGCACGAACTGCAGCCCCGGCGCCTTCGGCCACAGCGCGCCGGCGCCCAGGCGCAGCGCCGGCCCGAGCATCACCACGGCGCCCATCAGGTAGCGCAGGAAGCCCACCAGCCACGGATCGAGCTCGTGCGACAGCCGCTTCATGATGGTGTTCAGCACGGTGAACAGGAAACCCGTCGCCGCCATCCACAGCATGCCGCGCACCACCGGGGAGAATCGGGAGTTCATTTCGACGATCGGCTCGATTGTTGCACAGGACTTCTGCAATAATCGCTGCGCCCATGAGCGGTCCTGAGAAGCGCTACCTCGACGCCCTCGCCGCCGGGCGCTTCGAGATCCAGAAGTGCGGCGCGTGCGCAAGGCACGTGTTCTACCCGCGCGTCGTCTGCCCGCACTGCGGCGCGGGGGACCTGGCCTGGGTTGCGCCGAGCGGCCAGGGCACCGTCTACTCAACCACCGTGGTGCGCAGGAAGCCCGCCGACGGCGGCGACTACAACGTGTGCCTGGTCGACCTCGCCGAAGGCGTGCGCATGATGAGCCGCGTGGTCAGCGTGCCGCCCGAGTCCGTGCAGATCGGGATGCGCGTGAAGGCGCGCATCGCCGAGGGCCTCGTGGAGTTCACGCCGGCGTGAGGGGCTCGGTCGCCATCGCGGGCGTCGGCCTGGCCGGCTGCGGCGAGGCGCCGGGCTGGAGCGAGATGGAGATCGCGGCGGCGGCCGCGAAGAACGCGCTCGACGACGCCGGCCTCACCGCGCGCGACGTCGACGGCATCGTCATCGCCAGCACCAACATCTTCATGTCGGGCCTCGCGCTCGCCGAGCATCTCGGCGTGCGGCCGAAGTTCACCGAGTCGAGCATGGTCGGCGGCTCGTCCTTCGTCGGGCACCTGATCCCCGCGATGCTCGCGCTGAACGCGGGCCTGTGCGACACCATCCTCGTCGCCTACGGCTCGAACCAGCGCACCGGCACCGGGCGCACGGAGGCCGGTCGGCACAAGATGGCGCTCGACCCGCAGGTGTTCGAGCATCCCTACAAGCCGTTCAACCCGCCCACCTCCTACGCGCTTGCGGCCGCGCGCCACATGCACCAGTACGGCACGACGCGCGCGCAGCTCGCCGAGATCGCGGTGGCGGCGCGCAAGTGGGCGCAGTTGAACCCCGAGGCCTTCGCGCGCGAGCCGCTCACGGTCGACGAGGTCCTCAAGTCGCGCATGGTGAGCGACCCGCTCACGGTTAGGGACTGCTGTCTCGTCACAGACGGCGGCGGGGCCTACGTCCTGACGCGCGCCGAGCGCGCGCAGGCGCTGCAGAAGGCGCCGGCCTATCTTCTCGGCGTCGGCGCCGCGCACTGGCACCGGCAGATCTCCTCGATGCCCGACCTCACCGTGACCGCGGCCACCGAGTCCGGCGAGCGCGCCTTCGAGATGGCGGGCCTCGGGCCGAAAGACGTGGACGTGGTCGAGCTCTACGACGCCTTCACCATCAACACCCTGCTTTTCCTCGAGGACCTGGGCTTCTGCAAGAAGGGCGAAGGCGGCGCCTTCGTCTCGGGCGGGCGCATCGCGCCGGGGGGCAGCCTGCCCGTGAACACCAACGGCGGGGGCCTGTCGTGCGTGCATCCGGGGATGTACGGGATCTTCCTGCTCATCGAAGCGGTGCGACAATTGCGGGGCGAGGCCGGGCAACGGCAGGTGCAGGACGCCGCCGTCGCCCTCGCCCACGGCAACGGCGGGGTGCTTTCCAGCCAGATCACTGCAATCTTGGGAACTCAGGACACGCTATGACCGACCTTTCGCACGTGAAGATTCCGTCGCTGCGCAGCAAGGTGAGCGCCGAGGAATGGCAGGCGCGCGTCGACCTCGCCGCGTGCTACCGGCTGATCGCGCACTACGACATGAACGACCTGATCTACAACCACGCCACCGCGCGCGTGCCGGGCGAGGAAGGCCACTTCCTCATCAACGCCTATGGCTACGCGTACGAGGAGGTCACCGCCTCGAGCCTGGTGAAGATCGACTTCGACGGCAAGGTGGTGCTCGATTCGGGCACCGGCTACGGCATCAACCAGGCGGGCTTCGTCATCCACAGCGCGATCCACCGCGGCCGCGAGGACGTGGCTTGCGTCATCCACACCCACTCGCCCGCGGGCATGGCGGTGTCGGCGCTGAAATGCGGCCTGCTGCCGCTCACGCAGAACGCCATGTTCTTCGGCGAGATCGCGTATCACGACTACGAGGGCCCGGCGATCGACCTCGACGAGCAAAAGCGCCTGGTGCGCGACCTCGGCTCGGCCGCGGCCATGATCCTCAGGAACCACGGCCTGCTCACCGCCGGGCGCACGGTGTGCGAGGCGTTCGTGGTGCTGCACTGGCTCGAGCGCGCCTGTCAGGCGCAGGTGATGGCGATGGCGTGCAACACCGAGTTGAACCACGCCGGCGCCGACGTTATCAAGCTCACCAATGAGCGCTATGCGCCCGGCAAGCGCAGGAAGATTACCGAGCTCGAGTGGCCGGCGCTGCTGCGCATGCTCGACCGGCGCGACCCGTCCTTCCGGGAGTAATGAAGCCCGCCGATCCGCTGGCGCGAGGCCTGTCGCTGCCCGACAGCCGCGGCACCAACCTCTTTCACGCCGACCCGGAGTACGCGCGGCTCCTGCAGCAGTACATGGAGCCGAGGCTCTACGCGCACCTGCTGCCGCACTTCGAGCGCCTCGGCGCCATGGCGGGAGACGAGCTCGATCGCCTCGCCGCCACCGCGGACCGCAACCCGCCCGTCCTGCATCACCGCACGCGCGCGGGCGAAGACCGGCAGTGGATCGAGAAGCATCCCGCCTACCGGCGGCTCGAAGAAGTGGCGTTCGGCGAGTACGGCCTTGCCGCCATGTCGCATCGCGGCGGCGTGCTCGGGTGGCCCGAGCCGCTGCCGCCGATCGCGAAATACGCCCTCACCTATCTGTACGTGCAGGCCGAGTTCGGCGCCTGCTGCCCGCTGTCGATGACCGACGCGCTGACGCGCACGCTGAGGAAGTTCGGCGACCCCGCGCTGGTGGCGCGTTACCTCCCCGGCCTCACGCAGCAGGACCTCGACGCGCTCACGCAGGGCGCGATGTTCATGACCGAGCAGGGCGCCGGGTCGGATGTGGGCGCCACCGCGACGCGCGCGGCGAAGGACGGCGAGCACTGGCGACTCTACGGCGACAAATGGTTCTGCTCCAACGCCGATGCGGGCCTCGCGCTGGTACTCGCGCGCCCGGACGGCGCGCCGGCCGGAACGAAGGGGCTGTCGCTCTTTCTGCTGCCGAAGCAGCTCCCCGACGGATCGCCGAACGCCTATCGCATCGTGCGCCTGAAGGACAAGCTCGGCACGCGCGACATGCCGAGCGGCGAGATCCGCCTCGAAGGCGCCCTCGCCTACCTGGTGGGCGACCCGCAGCGCGGCTTCGTGCAGATGGCCGACATGATCAACATGTCGCGGCTTTCCAACGGCATGCGCGCCGCGGGCATGATGCGCCGCGCGCTCACCGAGGCGCTGTTCGTCGCCCGCCGGCGCATCGCCTTCGGCAAGCCGCTGATCGATTTCCCGCTCATGCGCCGGCAGCTCCTGAAGCTCGTGGTGCCGACGGAGGCCGCGCGCTCGGTGATGCTGTATACGGCCGCGGAACTGGGGAAAGCGGATGCCGGCGATGACGCCGCGCGACGCCGCGTGCGCCTGCTGACGCCGCTGCTCAAGTTCCGCGCCTGCCGCGATGCGCGCCGCGTGACCGGCGACGCCATGGAGGTGCGCGGCGGCGTCGGCTACACCGAGGAGTGGTCCGACGCGCGCCTGCTGCGCGACGCGCACCTCGGCTCGATCTGGGAGGGCACCTCCAACATCGTCGCGCTGGACGTGCTGCGCGCCATCCGCAAGGAAAAGGCTCTGGACGCAATGCAGCTCGACCTGGGCAAGGCGGCGGATTTCGCGCGTGCGGCCGACGAGAC
>JBFFZT010000039.1:0-9014 GCA_041568535.1 Burkholderiales bacterium
CCGTAGTGCATGTCGATCACGCCGTTCTTCACCGCGTTCCACTGCTCCAGCGAGGGCACGGCCTCCGGGCCGACGATGCTGATGTTCACCTTGCCGGCGCACTGCTGGTTGACGTTCTCGACGAAGCGCACGAACTGCTTGGCCACGATCGAGCGCACGGGCAGGAACGAAGCCGCCTTGAGCTTCACTTCGGCCGCGTGCGCGGCGAGCGGCACGGATGCAGCCGCACAGGCTGCCACGAGCATACGGATCTTCACGTTGAACTCCTCCTCAGGGTTCTGGCCGGTCGAGTCTATCGGCTGCCCCGGGCGCGGGCAAGAGTTTGAGGTGCGCGAACAGGGCGACGAAGCGCCCGACGAGCGCCTTCTGGTACGCGCTCATGTCGCGGCCACGCCAGTCGGCGAGGCCCATGCCCTCGCGCGCGCCGCGCTTGCCCTCGCGCATCAGGCGCTCGACGATCAGGGGCGGCTCGTAGCGCGGCGCCTCGAGGGCGCGCGCCATCGAGCGCGAGGCGTAGTACAGGATGTCCAGCCCCCCGTAGTCGATGAATTCGCACATGCCCATCGCCGTGTAGCGCGGGCCGAAGCCCGCGCGCACCGCGCGGTCGATGTCCTCGGGCGTGGGGACGCCCTCCTCCACCAGGCGCGCCGCCTCGTTCATGGCCGCCGCCTGCAGGCGCGGCACGATGAACCCCGGCGAGGCCGCGCAGCGCACCACCACCTTACCCGCCGACTCGAGCAAGGTTTTCATCGCGGCGAAGGTCGCCTCCGCCGTCGCCTTGGCCGGACTCACCTCGACAAGCGGGATCAGGTAGGCGGGGTTGAGAAAGTGGGCGTTGATGAAGCGCGCCGGGTGCGTCACCAGCGCAGCGAGCGTGTCAGCGAGCATCGAGGAAGTGGTCGAGGCGACGATCGCCTCGGGCCGCAGGTGCGCGCAGGCGCGCGCGAAGGCGTCGCGCTTGGCCTCCAGCGTCTCGGTCACGCCCTCGAACAGCACGTCGGCGGCGGCGAGCGCGGCGGGCGCCTCCTCCAGCGGCAGCACGCGGATGCGGCCGAGGATCGTCTGGCGCTGCGCCTCGCCGAGCACCTGAAGATCGCGCAGCAACGCCAGGTTGGCGCCGATCTCCAGTAGCGCTGCCGCGCGCAGCCGCGCGCCTTCCTCGGGTGCGCGCGCCTTGAAGTCGATCACGTCGACCCGGTAGCCGGCGTAGGCAAAGACGTGGCCGATGCCGCGCCCCATGCGCCCGGCGCCGAGCGCGACGATGCGCGTCACCGGCCCTCCCGCAGCCGCGCGCGCATCTGCTCGCGCGACAGCCCGGCGAGCCCGAGGCTCTCCAGCGTGCGCTCGCCCTGGCGCAGGTCGCGCCCGAGCACCGCCGAACCGAGCGCGAGCAGCCCGCGCGCCACCGGGCACGCGACGCCTGCCCACTCGCATACCGAGACCAGGAACGCGAGCCCCATGACGACGTCCTCGCGCATGTAGCGGTGCTCGCCCAGCACGATGCGCTCCTTCCAGTCGCCCGAGTCGGTGAGCTTCACGTGCACGCGCCGGCCGTACATCCACTCGTCGCCGTCCTCGCGGTAATGGTCGGCGAGCGGAAAGTGCGGCGCGGCGTAACCGAGCGCCTCGCGCGCGGCGATGCGTTCCGCATCGAGTGCGTCGGTCACGCGCCGGATCGAGGGTTGCGTGCCTTCCTTGTGGATGTCCCAGCGCTCGAAGTGCTCGAGCGGCCCGGCGTTCATGAAGATGAGCGGCGGGTGGATCACGGGGCCGGCGTTCATGAGCGCCGCCGAGAGCGCGTCTTCGACCGGCTCGATCGCCGGGAACACTCGCTTCAGGACGGCGAAGGTCTCGTCGTGCCTGCGGGCCGGATAGACGCCCGTCGGCAGCCGCGTCGCGCGCGCGGTGATCGCGGCGGTGTCCGGTCCGTGCTTGCGCGTCAGCCACGGCAGCGTGCCGGTCTCGGCGATGGCGCAGCGCTCGCCCAGGGCACGGCCCATGACGTAGGCGCCGAAGGTGCCCGGCGCGAGGAACACCACCTGCCCCTTCTCCAGATGCGGCGCGAGGCGCTTCGCGTTTTCGATCTGCGTGAACGCCGGATCGGGCATGAAGATCACGTCCGCCCCGCGCACCGCTTCGCCCATGTCGGCGCAGGTGCGCGCGATGCGCACTTCGCGCATTCCCATGGCGTCCTTGAGGTTGATGCGCTCGCGCAGCGCCGCGCCATCGCGCCGCCAGTGGCGCACCTCGTGGCCCTGCTCGGAAAGGTCCGCGATCGCCGCGTGCGCGCCGTTGCCGCCACCGAGGACCGCGACTCTCATCTGGTATATCTTATCGGCATGGAGCGCTCGTTCAGGGAAGAGGTGGCGAAACTGCGTCTCGGCGACGGCGAGACGTTCCACGGCGAAGGCATCCTCGCCGTCACCAAGGCGTTGCTGCAATCCGGGGTGTCTTACGTCGGCGGCTACCAGGGCGCGCCGGTGTCGCACATGATGGACGTGCTGAACGACGGGCGCGACATCCTCGACGAGCTCGGCATCCACGTCGAGACCAACGCCTCCGAAGCGGGCGCCGCGGCGATGCTCGGCGCCTCGATCAACTACCCCTTGCGCGGCGCGGTGACCTTCAAGTCGACCGTGGGCACCAACGTCGCGTCCGACGCGCTTTCCAACCTCGCCTCGGCCGGCGTCAAGGGCGGCGCGCTGATCGTGCTCGGCGAGGACTACGGCGAAGGCGCCTCGATCATCCAGGAGCGCAGCCACGCCTTCGCCATGAAGTCGCAGATCTGGCTCTTGGACCCGCGCCCGAACCTGCCGAAGATCGTGGAGATGGTGGAGCAAGGCTTCGAGCTGTCGGAGGCCTCGAGCACGCCGGTGATGCTGGAGCTGCGCATCCGCGCCTGCCACGTGCAGGGCAGCTTCGCCGCCAAGCGTAACCGCGCGGCGAAGATCTCGCGCCGCGCGCTGCTCGAGAATCCCGACTTCGACTTCGCGCGCATCAGCCTGCCGCCCTCCACCTACGCGCAGGAGAAGCACAAGATCGAGGTGCGCTGGCCGGCGGCCGTGCGCTACATCCGCGAGCAGGGCCTGAACGAGGTGTTCCCCGGCGAGCGCACCGACATCGGCATCCTGTGCCAGGGCGGCATGTACAACGCGGTGATCCGCGCGCTGCAGCAGCTCGGCCTCGCCGACGCCTTCGGCGCCGCGAAGGTACCCATTTATTGCATGAACGTGACCTACCCGCTGGTGCCCGAGGAGATCGTCGCTTTCTGCGCCGGCAAGAGCGCCGTGCTGGTGGTCGAGGAAGGCCAGCCGGCCTACCTGGAGGATGCGATCCTCGCCACGCTGCGCCGCCACGACGTCGGCGCGCTCAAGGTGCACGGCAAGGACGTGCTGCCGCTCGCCGGCGAGTACACGGGCGAAGTCGTGGTGACGGGCGTGGCGAAGTTCCTCGGCGCCGAGCAGGCGCTGGAAGCCATCACCGCGCCCAGGAAGAAGGCCGCCGAGCTGCTCGGCGCGCCGCTGCCCACGCGCCCGCCGGGCTTTTGCGTCGGCTGCCCCGAGCGCCCGGTGTTCGCGGCGATGAAGCTGGTGGAAAAGGACCTCGGCAAGTACCACGTCTCGGCCGACATCGGCTGCCACACCTTTTCCACGCTGCCGCCGTTCAACATCGGCCACACCGTGCTCGGCTACGGCCTGGGGCTCGCGTCGAACTCCGCGGTGCAGCCGATGTTCGGGCGGCGCACCGTGACCATCATGGGCGACGGCGGCTTCTGGCACAACGGCCTCACCTCGGGCGTGGCCAACGCCGTGTTCAACAAGGGCGACGGCATCCTCGTCATCATGAAGAACGGCTACAGCTCGGCCACCGGCACCCAGGAGCTGCCCTCGAGCCCGCAGCACAGCGAGCACAAGGCCGAAGACATGTCGATCGAGCGCGCGCTCGAGGGCCTGGGCGTGGGCTGGATGCGCACCGTGCACACGTACCACGTGGGCGAGATGAAGAAGACGCTGAAGGACGCGATGACCACGAAGTACGCGGGCCTGAAGGTGGTGATCGCCGACGGCGAATGCCAGCTCGAGCGCCAGCGCCGCGTGCGCCCGGCGACCGCGCAGAAGCTCGCCGCGGGCAAGCGCGTGGTGCGCGTCAAGTACGGGGTCGACGAGGACACCTGCACCGGGGATCATTCCTGCATCCGGCTCTCGGGCTGCCCGACGCTCACCGTCAAGGACAACCCCGATCCCCTGCGCAAGGACCCCGTGGCCACCGTGATCGACGGCTGCGTCGGCTGCGGCCTGTGCGGCGAGAACGCGCACGCGGCGACGCTGTGCCCGTCGTTCTACCGCGCCGAAGTGATCCAGAACGCGGGCGCCTGGGATCGCCTGCTCGCCGGGACGCGCAGCGCGCTGCGCGGGCTGCTGTCGTGAGCCTGCCCGAGCGCTCCATCACCGTGCTGATCGCCGCGCTCGGCGGCGAGGGCGGCGGCGTGATGGCCGACTGGCTGATGCACGCCGCGACCGCGAGCGGCTTTCCGGCGCAGGCGACTTCGATCCCCGGCGTGGCGCAGCGCACCGGCGCCACCACCTACTACCTCGAGATCTTCCCCGTGCAGCGCAAGCAGCTGGGCGGGCGCGAGCCCGTGATGTCGCTCACGCCGAGCCCCGGCAACGTCGACGTGATGGTCGCTTCCGAGCTGCTGGAAGCCGGCCGCGCCCTGCAGAACGGCTACGTGTCGCCCGGGCGCACGACGCTCATCGCCTCCACGCACCGCATCTACGCCACGGTGGAGAAGATGCAGATGGCGGACGGCCGCTTCCCGGAGGAGCGCGTGCTGGCGGCGGCGCAGCAGCTGGCGAAGCGCGCGGTGCTGTTCGACATGCGCCGCATGGCCGAGGACCACGGCACCGTGATCAACGCGGTGCTGTTCGGCGCGATGGCGGGCTCGGGCGCGCTGCCGCTCACGCGCGAGGCCTGCGAATCCGCGATCCTGCGCGCCGGCAAGGGCGCGCAGGCGAGCCTGCGCGGCTTTGCCGCCGGCTACGACATCGCCGCCGGCGCGCGGCCCGCGCCGGCCGCCGCGCCGCGTCCGCTGCCGCCCGAGACGCGCGACATCCTCGAGCTCGGCGCGGCGCGCCTGCGCGACTACCAGGGCGAGGCCTACGCGCAGCTGTACCTGCGGCGCCTCGCCACGCTCGGCAACGCCGACGCCGGGCTCGTCGGCGAGACCGGCCGGCAGCTCGCGCTGTGGATGAGCTACGAGGACATCATCCGCGTCGCCGACCTGAAGACGCGCCGTTCGCGCTTCGAGCGCGTGCACCGGGAGGTCGGCGCGAAGGACGGCGAGCCGGTGGTGGTGATCGACTACCTCAAGCCCGGCGTCGAGGAGGTGGCCTCGCTCCTGCCGCCGTTCCTCGGCCGGCGCCTGGTCGCCTGGGCCACGGCGCGCGGCAAGCTCGACGCCTACAACGTCGGCATGCACGTGAAGACCTCGGGCGTCGGCGGGTTCCTGCTGGTGCGCTCGCTCGCCTGGCTCAAGCGCTGGCGGCCGCGCAGCCTGCGCTACGCGGAGGAACAGGCGCTGATCGAGCGCTGGCTCACCGCGGTGCGCGCCGCCGCGCCGCACAGCAGCGCGCTGGCGCTGGAGATCGTGGCCTGCGCGGGCCTGCTGAAGGGCTACGGCGAGACGCACCGGCGCGGAACATCCAGCTTCCTCGCCATCCTCGACACGCTGGTGGAGAACCCCGCCGCGGGCGACGCCGCCGCGCGCGCGAGCGCGATTCGCAAGGCGCGCGAGGCGGCCCTCGCCGATCCGGAGCAGAAGGCGCTGGAGAAGACGCTCGGCCGCCCCGTCACCTGGATGCACGCCGCGAAGACCCGCTAGAATCGCGGGTTCATGACCGATCCGGCCTTTCTCAGCCGCGAGTACAACAACCGCGAGCTGTTCCCGGACCATCCCCGGCATTTCGCGCGCTGGGCGGAGAGCTCGGCGCACGCGCGCTCGACCATGACCTGCCACCTCGACCGTGCCTACGGCGCCTCGCCCGGCGAGACCCTGGACATCTTCCCCGCGCGCAAGGGCGACGGCAGCGCGCTCATGTTCATCCACGGCGGCTACTGGCGCTCGCTCGACAAGCGGGATTTCTCGTTTCTCGCGCCGGCGTGGGTGGACGCCGGCGTCTCGCTGGTGGTGCTGAACTACGACCTGTGCCCCAAGGTGACGATCGAGCGCATCGTGCAGCAGACGCTCGCGGCCTCGGTGTGGCTGTACCGGCACGCCGAGCAGTACGGCATGGACGAGGATCGCCTGTACGTCAGCGGCCATTCGGCGGGCGGCCACCTCGCGGCGATGATGCTGGCGGCGCTGTGGCCGGCGATGGACCGCTCGCTCCCCAAGGACCTGTACAAGGGCGCGATCGCGATAAGCGGCGTTTACGATCTGCGCCCGCTGGTGCAGGTCGGCTGGCTCAACGGCGACCTGCGGCTCGACGACGCCTCCGCGCTCAAGCTCTCGCCCGCGTATCTGCCGCCGGCCACGCGCGCGCCGCTCGCGCTCGCGGTGGGCGGCCTGGAAAGCTCGGAATTCAAGCGCCAGAACGCGCTGCTCGCGCAGCGCTGGAAAAGCGTGCTCGCGGGCAGCATTCCCATGCCGGGCACCGACCACTTCACCGTCGTCGACGGCCTCGCCGACCCGGCGAACGCGCTGTTTGCCGGCGCCAAGCGCATGATGCGGCTCGACCGGTGAAGGAATTCCTCTCCCCCGCGCGCTGCATCGACAGCAGCCACCCCGCGGTGGTCGAGTTCGCGCGCCGGCACGCGAAAGGCAGCAGCGACCTCGAGCGCGCGGTGTCGCTGTACTACGCGGTGCGCGACAGCGTGCGCTACAACCCGTTCCTGGATTTCTCCCAGGAGTCCGCGTTCCAGGGCAGCGTCTGCCTCGAGAAGGGCGAGGGCTTTTGCATCGGCAAGGCGGCGCTGCTCGCGGCGTGCGCGCGCGCCGTCGGCATTCCGGCGCGCGTGGGCTTCGCCGACGTGAAGAACCACCTCACCACGCCGCGCCTCGCCGAGCGCATGGGCACCGATCTGTTCGTGTACCACGGCTTCACCGAGCTGTGGCTGGAGGGCAAGTGGGTCAAGGCGACGCCCGCCTTCAACCTCGACCTGTGCCGCAAGTTCCGCGTCAAGCCGCTGGAATTCGACGGTCGCAACGACTCGATCTTCCACCCCTTCGACGCCGACGAGCGGCGCCACATGGAGTACCTGCGCGATCGCGGCTCGTTCGCCGACGTGCCGGTGGCCGAGATCCAGCGCGTGTTCCGCGAGACCTACCCCGGGCTGTACAGCCTGGGCAAGGCGGCGGCCAAGGAAACGTTCGCCTGAGCGCGCCGGGCTAGGCGTCGCCCCAGACCTCGCGCGCCGTCTCGACCACCAGGCGGATCTTGGCGCCCTGCGCCTCGACCTGCAGCTGGTTGCCGTGCACCGTGCTGGAGAAGCCGCACTGCGGCGACAGGCATAGCTGCTCGAGCGGCACGAGCTTGGCCGCCTGGTCGATGCGCCGCTTGAGGTCGTCCTTGGATTCCAGCGCGCCGAGCTTGGTGGTCACCAGGCCGAGCACCACGCTCTTGCCCTTGGGCACGAAGCGCAGCGGCGCAAAGTCCCCGGAACGCGCATCGTCGTACTCGAGGAAGTACGCGTCGACCTCGAGCTCGTTGAACAGCACCTCGGCCACCGGCTCGTAGCCGCCCTCGGCCGCCCAGGCGCTCTGGAAATTTCCGCGGCACAGGTGCACGCCCACCGTCATGTCCTGGGGCTTGCCCGCGATCGCCGCGTTGATCAGGCGCGCGTAGCGGCGCGGCAGCTCGTCGGGGTCGTCGCCGCGCTGGCGCGCGCCTTCGCGCATCTTCGCGTCGCACAGGTAGGCGAGGTTGGTGTCGTCGAGCTGCAGGTAGCGGCAGCCCGCGTCGGCCAGCTGGCGCACCTCGTCGCGGTAGCAGCGCGCCACGTCTTCGTAGAAGCCTTCCATGTCGGGATAGGCCTCGCGGCTGATGGCGCCGCGCCCGCCGCGAAAGTGCAGCATGGTCGGCGACGGGATCGTGACCTTGGGCATGCGCTGGGTCGCCGACTGGAGGAATTTGAAGTCCTCGCGCTGGATCGGCTGCACGTGCTTGAGCTTCTTCGTGACGTGCATCACCGGCGGGGCGAAGTCGACGTCGCCCGCGGCGCCGTGGAACTTGACCGGGATACCGCCCTTCACCTCGACGCCCTCGAGCTGGTCGAGGAAGTCGATGTGGAAGTAGGTGCGGCGGAACTCGCCGTCGGTGATGCCCTGCAGCCCCCAGTCTTCCTGCCGCTTGACGATGTCGCGGATGGCGCGGTCCTCGACCTCGCGCAGCTGCGCGCGCGTGATCGCCTTCTGCTTGAAATGCTGCTCGCGGGCGTCGAGCAATTCCTTGGGTCGCAGGAAACTGCCGACGTGGTCGGCGCGGTACGGGGGTCGGGCTGGCTTCGCCATGGCGCTTCGAGCATAGCGCAAATACACTGCGGCTGATGCGCGACCTGTTGGAACAGAGCTTCCGCGCGGCGGTCGCCGCCGCCGATCCGCTGCACGTCCTGCCGCCGCACCTGCCGCGCCCGCCGCGCGGCCGCACCTTCGTCGCCGCCGCCGGCAAGGCCGCCGCGTCGATGGCCCTCGCCGTAGAGCAACACTGGCCGAAAGGCGCGCCGCTCGAGGGCATCGCCATCACGCGCTACGCGCATGGCCTGCCGACCGAGCGCATCCGCGTGCTGGAGGCCGGGCATCCGGTGCCGGACGCGGCGGGCGAAGCCGGCGCGCGCGAGCTGCTCGAGCGCGTGCGCGCGCTCGGGCCGGACGACCTGCTGCTGTGCCTCGTGTCGGGCGGCGGCTCGAGCCTGCTGTCGCTGCCCGCGCCGGGCGTGCCAATCGAGGGCCTGAAGGCGATGACGCAGGCGCTGCTGCGCAGCGGCGCCCCGATCCAGGAGATGAACACCGTGCGCAA
>JBFFZT010000040.1:0-8947 GCA_041568535.1 Burkholderiales bacterium
CCTTCCGACAATCCGACGCTGTAGCGATGGCCGAGCGCATGGACAGCCGCGAGCTGGGCCTGGTGCTCGCCCAGCAGCTGCTGGCGGTCGATGACCTGCACTACGGGCTCTGGGACGGATCGCTCGAGCTCACGCTGGCGAACGCGCGCGTCGCGCAGGAGCGCTACACGCAGCTATTGCTGTCGACGCTGCCTGCGCCCACCCCCGGCCCGGTGCGCGTGCTCGACGTCGGCTGCGGCACCGGCCACCTGCTCGCCCGCCTGCTCGAGCGCGGCTACCTCGCCGAGGGCGTGAGCCCTTCGCCCGGGCTCACGCGGCTCGCGCGCGAGCGGCTCGCGCGCGGCGCCGCCGCCGAGGCGCGCATCTTCGAATGCAAGTTCGAAGACCTGCCCGTGGCCTCGCTGGAAGGCCGCTACGACGTAGTGCTGTTCAGCGAGAGCTTCCAGTACATCGAGCTGGAGAGCGCATTGCGACTGCTGCCGCGGCTGCTCAAGCCCGGGGCGCAGCTGGTGATCTGCGATTTCTTCAAGACCGCGCACCACGGCGATGGCGGGCCGGGCGATCGCACGTTCGGCGGCGGCCACCGTTGGGATGCGTTCAACGAGCGCATGCGGGCCGCGCCCTTCGCGCAGGAGCGCGACGAGGACATCACGCGCCAGGTCAGCCCCAACGTGGAGCTGGTGAACCAGGTGCTGGAGACACGGTTGCGGCCGGCCGCCGCGACGCTGGGAGAGTTCTTCTCCAGCAATTATCCGAAGCTCGCCTGGATCCTGGGCAGGCTGTTGCGCAAGCGGCTGGCCAAGCTGCGCCGCAAGTATTTCGCCGGCCACCGCACGGCGGCGACCTTCGAGCGCTACAAGACCTACCACCTCCTCGTCTATCGCCTGCGTTAGGCGCGAAGCGCGGCGGCGGTAAGCTCGGGCTTGATGCCGGCGGCGTGCGCCTCGGCGTTGGCGTAGGAGAGCTCGATCTTCACGTCGTTCACCGGGTCCTTGAAGAACAGCTGATACAGGCCCTGGTCGTCCACCATGCGCTGCTGGAACGGGACGCCGAGCTTCTTCAGGTGCTCGATCATCTGCTTGAGTCCCGTGCCGTAGAAGGCGACGTGGTCGATGACGCCGCTGCCCTGCTCCGCCTGCGACTCCTGGCCGAGGTAGCGCTTGCGGTTCTCGGAGACGTTCTTCCCGCCCTCGCTGACGTGGATCACGTCCTTGTCGCCGAGGTACAGCCACACCACCGGGAACTTGAAGTCCGGGTGCGGGCCTTCGCGCATGCCCAGCGTCTTGACGTACCAGTCGCGCGTCGCCGCGAGGTCGGTGGTCTGCAGCAGGTAGTGATCGATGCGCTCGAGGGCCATGGCTAGTTCTGCCGCGCCGCCGAGGTGCGCTTGCCGTTCGACTTGGACAGCGTCACCGCCGAGGCCGAGCCCTTGCCGCTCCACTTCGCCGGGTCGATGACCTCGCCGAGGAAGTTGAGCTCGATGGTGACGTCGTCGGGGTCCTTGAGGAAGATCTGGAACAGCTTCGACTCGGGGAAGCTGCGGTAGTGCATCTCGACCTTGTGCTTCTGGATGCGCTTCCTGACCTCCTCGGGCTTTTTCGCCAGGAACGCGATGTGGTCCACGGTGCCCGAGCCGTTGGCGCCCTTCCTGTGCTTCTTCAGCAGGAACTGGTCGCGGATCCGGTTCGGCGCCTGCGAGGCGAGATGCACGCAGATGTTGCTGCCCGCCTTCAGCCAGTAGCCGGGAAAGCCGAAGTCCGGGCGCTCGCTGGCGAGCTTGAGGCCCAGGACCTTCTGGTAGAAGTTCTTCGTCTTCTCCAGGTTCTTCGCGACCAGGAGATAGTGGTTCAGCTCGGTGACGGGCATGCGGATTCCTCGATTCGTGGGTCCGTATTCTCCACGGGTCGGCTCAGGGCTTCAATCCCTCCATGCGCCGATTTATCGCGCTGCGCGCGCTGCTGACGGCGAGGAAGATCTCGCGCAGGAACGCGAGCAGGCTGGCGATGAGCGCGAGCATCGCCAATACGAACAGCGTGGCCAGGAGTCTGGCGAGGTTCATCGCCAGGAAGGCGTCGACGAACGCGACGGCGATCAGCAGGCAGATGAGCAGCGCGCACAGCACGGCGAGCCAGATGGCGGTATAGATGAGCCGCGTGCGGCGCGAGATCAGGACCAGCTCGTGCTGCGCCCGGGCGAGCGCCTCGCCCGCGAGCTCGCGCAGCTGTCCCTCGACCACGCGGCTGCGATCGACCGCGCGCCCCAGGCGCCCGCTGAGCACCGCAAGCAGCGCACCGACGCCGGTAAGCAGGAATACCGGTGCCACCGCGAGCTGGATCACGTGCGCGATGTCGCTGAGGCTGGAGGGCATGCTGCCGCCCTAGATCACTTGCTGCGCAGCTCGACGTCGACGAGCAGCGGCTCAGTGTCGACCGCGATCTCGTTCTCGATCAGCAGCCCGCACCCCGGGCAGCAGAACTGCCGGAACTGCGGCGTCGGGTCGATGAAGCGGGCCGGGTCGCCCACAATCGGATTGGACGACTGGATCGGGCTGTCCACCCGCACGCAGCCCTTCTTGTAGTTCTCCTTCGCCGATCCCAGGTCCGTCGCGCACTTCGCGCAGCACCAACGCCCGCAGCGCACGGCAAGGTTCTCGGTCGCGTGCAGCTCGACCTTCCCGTCCAGCTTCTTCCCCGCAGGCTTGCCGCCGATGCGCTCCAGGCGCCGGCGCTCGCGCTCGGCCACCGTCGCCTTGGCGTCGCCCGCGACCACGCCGTAGATCGACTTCGCCGCCTCGACCGACACGTCGCCGTTGTCGACGTCCGCCTCGACTTTCTTCGGGTCGCGCTCCAGGGGATCGCCGAAGCCGCCGGCCGCCGACCACAGCACCGCGTACGCATCGGCCGGCGCCTGCACAAAATCCTGCTGCCGCAGCTGCAGCGTCTCCGGCTCGCCCGACAGCTCGTCGATATCGCCCACCAGCTCCGAGCGCTTCATGCGCTCCAGCACGTCGGAGTTGCGCACGTACCGGTACCGGTTCACTGCGCCCGGGTAGCCGCCCATCATGCCGGTCGAGGTCGGAATCGCGTTTCCCGAGGACAGGGTGTCCTGGGTAATCGAATCCGTCCCGTGCGGAATGAAGCACGACTCAGCCGACAGGCCGCCGCGGAATTTCCCCGCCCCGCCCGAGTCCGCGATTTCCTTGCGGTACAGGAACAGCACCGGGAAGCTCTGCTCGGTGTGCTCGACGTTCGGCAGCTTGCAGATGGGCGTGCGCGCCTGCCCGCCGGTGGAGATGCCGTCGGCGTGCGAGAACGCGCCGATCGCCCCGCCGATCGGATCCACCAGGATGTAGCCGTAGCGCTCGCCCCACTGGTCGATGCCGCGGAAGATGGTCGCCGGCCACTGGCTGGTGCCGCCGATGCACATGATGTCGCGGCGCATCTCCGGGTCCGGGTAGAGCATCTTCGAGAGCACGTTGTAGGCCGGGTAGAGCGAGATCTCCATGCACTGCACCGGCGCGGTGGACACCGAGGCCGGGAAGTCCGCGCAGTTCAATGTGCCGGGCGTCGGGTTGAACTCGACGTGCCGCAGGGCCCCGCCCACCGCGTAGTACTGGTCCCAGCACAGCAGCTCATTGAGCGCCACCATGATGGCGCCGCGCCAGCCGGAATAGGTGGCGTTGATCGCCCCGGACTGCGGGCCGGTGCCCTCGTTCTCGAACACCAGCTTGCGGCCTTCCTTGCGCAGCGTGAGCATGACGCGGTGCACGCTGCGGTCGCCCGGCGCGCTGCACTCGACGTAGGTGCGGTCGCGCCACACGCCGTCGGGCAGGCGCGCGAGCTTCTTCAGGAACGCGCGCTCGCCGTCGTCGATGATCTTCTTCATCACGCCCTTCACCGTGTCGGCGCCGTAGCGCCGGATGAGCGCAAGGATGCGATCGCGGCCCGTCATGTTGCCGGCGAACTGCGCGCGGAAGTCGAGCGCCACCGCCGCGGGCTTGCGCGAGGAGCGCAGGTAGACCTCCTCGATGTCGCGGCGGATCTCGTTGCCTTCCACGATCTTCACCGGCGGGATGAGGATGCCTTCGTCGAAGGCGTCGCGCGCCGACGGGCAGAAGCTCCCCGGCGTGATGCCGCCGATGTCGTACTGGTGCAGGCAGTTGGTCACCCAGCAGAACAGCTCGCCCTTCCAGAACACGGGGCAAAGGAGCATCACGTCCATCTGGTGCGCGGCGCCCACCCAGGGATCGTTGGCGAGGAACATGTCGCCATCCTTGATGCCCGGGTTCGCGCTGCGGTTCTCCAGCGTCCACTTCACCTGCGTGTCGGTGACGCCGGACATGTACTGCATGTACGGCCCGAAATAGACGAACTCGGCGTCTTCCGTGAGGATCGAGGGGTTGAGATCGAGCGCGTACATCGCCACCGGCGAGCCCGAGAGGCGCTGGATGGTGGCGCCGTGCTCCTCGTTCACGTTCCAGAGCGCATGGCGCACCACCTCGAAGGTCACCGGGTCGATGTCCTTCTGCGCCTTTCGGTGCAGCTTCAGCTTCGGTGAAATCGCGAGCTTCTTCGGCGGCACGTAGCCGGTGCGCCGGCCATCGAAGGCGACGCCCGTCAGCTCGCTCAGCTTGCGCAGCGGCGCGTTCATGCGCGCCCCCGCCGCACTAGGTCTTGGGCTCGCCGGCCTTCTTCTGCCTTGCCGCCTCGGCGTACAGCTCGTAGATCTTCAGGCTTTGCGTGACCTCGAGCTTGCGCCGGTCGGTGACGTCCTTGCCCGTGATGAAGGTCGCCGGCTCGCCCGCGACCCGGCGCGATTCCCACAGGAAGGCCCGGTACGACCCGTCCTTGCAATGCAGCGCGATCTCGATGGGGCTCGCCGCGGTGACTTCCACTCGGGAGTTGGTCAGCCTGAGGACGCTGGAGCGATCCGGATCGTCCACGAGCTTGAGCAGCTTGCGCCCGACCAGCTCGTCCGAGCGATACCCGAGCGTCCTCTCCCAGGCCGCGTTGACCACTTTCAACACGCCGTCGTGCGAGACCACCGCCATCAAGTGCGGCGAGTCGTCGAACTCGCGGTTGCCCACCCGTCGGTCGGGAATTGCCATGGTCGTAGCGCAAGCTTAGCGCCACCAGCCGGGGTGAGACAAAGCAATGGACAATGCGATAACTCATCACTTTTTCTGACCTTTGACGCGCGCGAAGGTGATCTCGAAATTGTCCAGCGCATCGACGCGCAGCGTCGTCCCCGGATGCACCACCACGGTGGTATCGGCGGTCTCGACGATCGCCGGGCCGCGGATCGCGTTCCCCGCGGCGAGCTTCTCGCCGTCGTAGACCGGCGTCTTCTTCAGCCCGCGCCACCAGATGGTGCGCGGCTTGAGCACGGCGCCCTTCGGTATCGCGCGCGTGGCGCCGCGCGCGCGGGTGAGCTTCGGCCGCGGCGTGAGCGCGCGCGCGCGCAGGCGGCACACCACGATCTCGAGCTGCGCGCCGGCGAGCGCCGAGCCGCGGCCGTAAAGCTTCTCGTAGCGCTCGACGAAGAGCTGGCGCAGCCGCGGCTCGTAGTCCTCGGGCACGCGCTTCCAGGGGATCAGCACCTCGACCTCGTTGATCTGGCCCTTGTGGCGCACGTCGAGCGAGAATTCGAACCGCTGGCGCGCGGGTGCGATGCCCTCGCCCGCCATCATGGCGCGCGCGCGCTTCTCGATCGCATCGAGGTTGGCGTTCAGCTGCCCGGCGCGCACCGGCGTGGCGAGGATCTCGCTGTGCTCGAAGATGTGCAGCACGTCGGCGGCCGCGGCGCCGAACGCGCACCAGGTGGAGGCGGCCTTTCTCTGCGGCACGATCACTTTCTTCACGCCGAGCTCCGCCGCAAACACGCCAGCGTGCGCCGGGCCGGCGCCGCCGAAGGCGAACAGCACGAAATCGCGCGGGTCGTAGCCCTTCTCCACCGTGACCTTGCGGATGATGTCGGCCATGTTGAGCTCGACGATGCGGCAGATTCCGGCCGCGCATTCCACCGCGCCCATGCCGATCTTCGCGCCCAGCGCCTCGATCGCCGCGTGTGCCGCCTTTCGATCGAGCTGCATGCGCCCGCCGGCGAAGTTGTCCGGGTCGAGGTAGCCGAGCACGAGCTGCGCGTCGGTGACCGTGGCCACCGTGCCGCCGCGCCCGTAGCACACCGGCCCCGGGAAGGCGCCCGCGCTCTCCGGACCCACGGTGAGCGTGCGCGTCTCCGGGTGCGCCTGCGCGAGGCTGCCGCCGCCCGCGCCGATCGCCTGGATGTCGACCTTGGGCAGGAAATACTCGTACTGGTCGGTGTTGCTGGTGAACGCGTACGCGGGTTTGCCGTCGTAGATGATGGAGACGTCGAACGAGGTCCCCCCCATGTCGGTCGTGATGATGTTCTTCTCGCCCATCGCCGCGCCGAGGAAGCTCGACGCGGTAACCCCCGCCACCGGGCCCGAGTCGAGCGTGAGCAGCGGCGCCTCGCCCGCGCGCGCCACCGGCACCGTGCCGCCGCCGCATTGCGCGATCTGCAGCCCATGCGCGTAGCCGAGCCCCGTCAGCGTGCGGTCGAGCTTCGCCAGGTACCCGGACATCACCGGGCCGAGATAGGCGTTGAGGGCGGTCGCGGTGACGCGCTCGTACTCGCCCCATTTCGGCGCGATGTCGACCGAGCAGGTGACGAACACCTCGGGGGCGAGCTTCTTCACCAGGTCGCGTACCCGCAGCTCGTGTTGCGGATTGCGGAACGACCACAGGAAGCACACCGCGATCGCCTGCACGCCCGCGGCGACCAGCTCGCGGATCGCGGCTTCGGCTTGCGCCTCGTTCAACGCGGCGACCACCTCACCGAAGCAGTCGACGCGCTCGGAGACGCCGCGGATCAGGCGCTTGGGGACGATCGGCGCGGGCTTGGCGGTCTCCGGGAAGTGCACCACCTTGCGGATGTCGCGCCCGCCGTAGCCGCGCGAGCCGCGCATGATGTGGATGGCATCCTCGTGGCCTTTGGTCGTGATGAGGCCGACCTTCGCGCCCTTCTTCTGGATGATGGTATTGGTGCCGACCGTGGTGCCGTGCGACAGGAACGCGATGTCGCGGCAGAAGTCGTCGAGCGTGAGATCGAGCGCCTGCGCGCCGGTCTGCAGGGCGTCCATCATGCCCTGCGAGAAATCCTGCGGCGTCGACGGCACCTTGGTGGTGAGGAGCCTGCCGGCGCGATCGACGATGGCGCAGTCGGTGAACGTGCCGCCGATGTCGATGCCGACCAGGTAGGGCATGGGCGCTATATTAGCCGCGGATCGCCATGAAAGACGACGAGTACGCCGAGCTGCGCCAGCTGATGGTCGCCGAGATCGCCGCGGTGGCGGTGTTCTCGAGCGGCGAGACCGGCAGGGCGGCGCTCGACCCGCGCGTGCTGGAGGCGATGGGGCGCGTGCCGCGGCACGAGTTCGTGCCGGTGGAGCTGCGACCCTACGCCTACGTCAACAGCCCGCTGCCGATCGGCTGCGACAAGACCATCTCGCAGCCGTTCATCTGCGCGCTGATGACCGACCTGCTCGCGCCGCAGCCCGGCGACCGCGTGCTCGAGATCGGCACCGGTCTCGGCTACCAGGCGGCGCTCCTCGCGGGCCTGGTCGACACCGTGTACAGCGTGGAATGCATCGACGCGCTCGCCGACCAGGCAAAGCGCCGACTCGCGCCGTACAAGAACGTGGTGCTGCGCACCGGCAACGGCTGCTACGGCTGGCCCGAGCACGCGCCGTTCGACAAGGTGATCGTCACCGCGGCGCCCGACCTCATCCCGCCGATGCTGATCCAGCAGTTGAAGCCCGGCGGGCGCATGGCGATCCCGGCCGGCCTGCCCGAGACGCAGAAGCTGCTGCTCGTCGAAAAGGACGCCGAGGGGCGCGCCAGGACCAGGGAAATCCTGCGCGTGCGCTTCTCTTTGCTTGAGGGCGCGGACAGCCCCGGGGCATAATCGGCCCCGAGGAGGAGGACCCCGGTGAAGGCAGCGCCGTTTGCCTACGCGAAGCCGCGCGCGCTCGACGAGGCGCTCGCGCTCGCCGCACGCCCCAACGCCAAGGTGCTCGCGGGCGGGCAAAGCCTGATTCCCTCGCTCAACATGCGGCTCTCCGCGCCCGAGCTGCTGGTCGACATCAACGGGCTTGCCGAGCTTAAGGGCATCACGCTCGAGCAGGGCGTGGTGCGCATCGGCGCCCTCGCCACGCACGCCGAGATCGAGCGCTCGGGAGTCATAACGAAACACCTGCCGCTCATCGCCGCGGCGGTGCGCCACATCGCGCATCCCGCGATCCGCAACCGCGGCACGATCGGCGGCTCGCTCGCGCTCGCCGACCCGGCGGCCGAGTACCCGGCCTGCGTGCTCGCCATGGAAGGCGTGATCTTCACGCGCAGCAGCCAGGGCCAGCGCGAGATCAAGGCGGCCGACTTCTTCCAGGGGCTGTTCGAGACCGCCCTCGAGCCCGGCGAGCTGGTCACGGCGGTGGAGATCACGGCGCAGCTGAAGGACGAGCGCTCGGCGTTCCTCGAGCTCGCGCGGCGCCAGGGCGACTACGCCACCGTGGGCCTGGCCGCCTTCGCCACCAACGGCACCAAGCGCCTCGCCTACTTCGGCGCCGCCGACCGACCGGTGCTCGCGGCGAACGCAGCGAAAGCGAAAGATCTCGAGTCCGCGAAGGCGGCGCTGGCGAAAGACCTGCAGCCGCCGGCCGACCTCTACCACTCTTCTGCCACCAAGCTGCACCTCGCGCGGGTGCTCCTGGAGCGCGCATGGAACACGCTGTAGAAACCACCCTCCCCGTCAACGGCTTCGAAGTGCGCCGGCGCATCGAGCCGCGCCAGCACCTCGTCGACTTCCTGCGCGAGGAGCTCGGCCTCACCGGCTCGCACCTGGGCTGCGAGCACGGCGTGTGCGGCGC